>JBEBWQ010000047.1:0-12594 GCA_040392075.1 Microbacterium sp. | reverse complement strand
GACGACGAACGAGACCGCCGAGTCGCACACCCAGCCGTCGATCGACACCGCGAAGTCCAGGGAGACCAGGTCGCCGTCGCGGATGGTGTAGTCGAAGGGGAGGCCGTGCAGCACGGCGTCGTTGACCGAGGTGCAGATCACCTTGCCGAAGGGGCTCGCCCCGAAGGACGGGTGGTAGTCGATGTAGCAGGACGTGGCGCCCGCCGAGCGGATCAGGTCGTGCGCGCGACGGTCGATGGTCAGCAGGTTCGTGCCGACCCGGGTCTCGTCGCGCAGCGTGGCCAGCGTCTCGGCGACGAAGCGCCCGGCCGCCCGCATCTGGTCGATCTCGGCGGGGGTGCGCAGTTCGATCATCAGTGTCCTTCCGTTCCCTCCATTCTCGCCGATCCGGTCCGCGGTCGTGCCATCGCCCCGGATGCCCGCGCTTCGGCGGCCCGCGGCCTTCTCCTGTCAGCGAACGAAAGGCGCGCACGGCCGTCTCCGAGGCGGAGGCGCGTAGCATCGCGGTATGTGGGTGCGACGCGCGTTCTACCGCTGGCTCTTCCCGGCGGCCTTCGTGCTGCCGCTGTGGCTGCTCATCGGCTGGGGCGTCTTCCAGGCGAGCGGCTGGGCCTTCCTCTGGGTGCTGTTCATCGCGATCCCCTCGGTGTTCCTCGGGCAGCTCCTGCTCACCCTGCTGGTGCGCCTGCGCCCGTCGGTGCAGCGTCGCCGCGCGGTGTCCTGGGCCGATGCGATCGGGTTCACGCTCTGGCACGGCGCCACGATCGCCGTGGGGTTCTATCCGCAGCAGGGCTTCGTGCCGCTGGTGCTGCTGGCCGCCGCCATCGGCATCGGCATGTTCGTGCTGATGGTCAACCAGCTCTGGGGCGAGGCGCGCAGCGAGGGCGTCATGACCGCCACCGTCTGGAACGGGGCCGGCGGTGCGGGCTTCGGCCCGGGGCGCACCGCGCCGGCTCAGGACCGCGTGGTGCGCGATGCGGCCGGTGAGCACGACGTGATCGTGATCCGCGAGGATCCGCGCGAGGACTGAGTCCCGCGTCCTGACGATGGCGTGCCGGGCGGTTTGGCCGGCGGAGCCTCGGCATGGCAGAATGGTTCTTTGTGCCGTGACCGGTTCTGCCACAGGGGGACCCGCGGACGCTTCGGCGCCGTACGGACACAACGAAGACCTTTCCCCTTTACTTCGCATTCGACCTGTGGCGGGTGCAGGAAGAGACGATCATGCAGATCCTCGATGCCGTCGACCAGGCCTCCCTCCGGTCCGACATCCCCGCCTTCGGCCCCGGTGACACCGTCAAGGTGCACGTGAACATCACCGAGGGCACCCGCTCGCGCATCCAGGTGTTCCAGGGCGTCGTCATCCGCCGTCAGGGCGATGGCGTGCGCGAGACCTTCACGGTCCGCAAGGTCAGCTTCCAGGTGGGCGTGGAGCGCACCTTCCCGGTGCACAGCCCGGTCATCGACCACATCGAGGTCGTGACCCGCGGCGATGTGCGTCGTGCGAAGCTGTACTACCTCCGCGAGCTCCGCGGCAAGAAGGCCAAGATCAAGGAGAAGCGCGACAACTGATCGCCTGATCCGCAGCCGCACCCCGGGACGCAATGCCCCGGGGTGCGGTGTTTTCCCGGCGGCTTCCGGCCGTCATGTGCGAGGCTGGGAGCGGTGCACGCTCCTCGGCGTCCGCACCGCTCCGCCGCACCGGGATGCGGCGTCTCCTGCGGCACCGCCGGGCCGCAGTCCTGCTGCCGCGAAGGATCACGATGACGAGCGACACCGCCCCCGCCGAGGCCCCCTCGCCCTCGCGCCGCCGGGGGATCGGGCTGTTCCTGCGCGACGTGCTGGTGATCCTGGTCATCGCGGCACTGGTCTCCTTCCTGGTGAAGACCTTCCTCGTCCGCTCCTTCTACATCCCCTCCGGGTCGATGGAGAACACGCTCCAGGTCAACGACCGCATCCTCGTGGACGAGCTCACACCGCGCTGGACCGGCTACGACCGGGGCGACATCGTCGTGTTCCAGGACCCGGGCGGCTGGCTGCCCCCGCGCGTGGAGGGCCCGGCCCGGCCCGGGATCGTCGAGGCCGTGGATGCGGTGCTCACCTTCATCGGCCTCTCCGCCGCGGACTCCCAGGATCATCTGGTCAAGCGCGTGATCGGGCTGCCGGGCGACCACGTCGTCTGCTGCAACGTCCTCGGGCAGATCACGATCAACGACGCGCCGATCGACGAGCTCGACTACCTCAAGCTCCCGGAGGGCGACACCGCCGCTTCCAACGATCGCTTCGACGTGGTCGTGCCGGAGGGGGCGCTGTGGGTGCTCGGCGACAACCGCGATCGCTCGCAGGACTCCCGGTACAACCAGGACGAGCCCGGCAAGGGCTTCGTCCCGCTGGGCAACGTGGTGGGGCGCGCCTTCCTGATGACCTGGCCGCTGAACCGCATCGGGGTGCTCGACGCGCACCACGACGTGTTCCGGGGCGTTCCGGGGCCCGACGCCGCCCCGGAGGCCGCGAGCACGAGGACGGAGGAGGGCGGATGAACGCGCCGACCCTCGACCGCGAGCGCGAGCTGCTGGCGACGTATCGGACGATCATCGCGCTGGACGAGGTCGGGCGCGGCGCGCTGGCCGGCCCCGTCGCCGTGGGCGCCGCCGTCTGCGACGCGTCGGTGGTGGAGCGGCCGATCCCGGAGGGACTGCGCGACTCCAAGCTCGTGACGGAGAAGCGCCGCCCCGATCTGGCCGTGCGATCCGCGGCCTGGGTGTGCAGCTCCGCGGTCGGATGGGCCAGCGCGGCCGAGGTGGACGGGATCGGGATCGTCCGTGCCCTCGGGATCGCGGCGGTCCGGGCGATCGAGGCCGTCCGCGCGGAACGGGGCGGGCTCGTCGCGGAGGAGACCATCGTCCTGCTCGACGGGCATCACGACTACGTCTCAGCGGTGTACCGGGCCGAGGTCGGCGGCCATCTGCGGGTGCTGCCGATCGTGAAGGGCGACCGGGACTGCGCGTCGATCTCGGCGGCCTCCGTGATCGCGAAGGTGGCGCGAGACCTGCACATGGCCGCCCTGCACGAGGACCACCCCGACTACGGCTGGGCGCGCAACAAGGGGTATGCCAGCGCCGCCCATCGCGCGGCCATCCGCGAGCACGGGCTCGCACCGCTCCACCGCGCGAGCTGGGCCATCCAAGACGCGCCGGCGGCGCTGTTCTAGCGGGATCTGCCCAGGGCACCTCTCCCGCTCCGTTCCGGGGCAGGAGAGAGACGGTCCACCGCCGGCCGGACGGCACCCGCGCCGGAGGCGAACCGGGTTCGGCAACGGAGGGGAGCCATCCTAGGATGGAGACATCATGGATGACGACGCCTTCGACGACTACGACCGCGAGCTCGAGCTCGCCCTGTTCCGCGAATATCGCGACGTGGTGCAGCAGTTCCAGTACGTGGTCGAGACCGAGCGTCGCTTCTATCTCGCGAACGAGGTGAACGTCGTCCGACGCGACACCGAGCACGACTTCTACTTCGAGATCTCGATGAACGACGTGTGGGTCTGGGACATCTACCGGGCGGATCGCTTCGTCAAGGCAGTGCGCGTGCTCACGTTCAAGGACGTCAACGTCGAGGAGCTGCAGCGCCGCGAGTTCGAGATCCCGCAGGAGCTCTCGCTCGACGGCGACTGAGGCCCTGCGGTTCCGCCCAGGTCGGCGGGAGTGCGTGCACCGGGCGGCGACGTGGGCGTGCGCCGTGCGGCTTCGCGGACAGGCTCAGAAGGCCCGGGCGGGACGCCGGACGAGCGTATGCGGGACGGCGGGGCGCGGCGCGACGCCCGGCACCGCGGTGAGGGGCGCCGGCGCCGGGGTCCCCGCAGGAACCGTCCACAGACCGCGACTTTCGTGACTTGTCCCCGGAACGCGTGATTCCGCGGTCTCCGCGGGGACGGGCGACGGTGCTCCGCGCGAAGCTGTCGGCATGGCAGCGAAAGACGACCTGGGACGCGCCGGCGAAGACCGTGCGAGCGCGCATCTCCTCCAGCTCGGGTACACCATCCTCGATCGCAACTGGCGGTGCCCGCTGGGCGAGATCGACATCGTCGCCGAGCGCGGTGACCTCCTCGCGGTCGTCGAGGTGAAGACCCGCCGCAGCACGGGGTTCGGCCACCCGTTCGAGGCGGTCGACGCGCGCAAGCTCCGCCGCCTCTGGCGTCTGGCGCGCGCCTGGCTGGACGATCATCCGGAGCGCGGACGTCCCGGTGAGCTCCGCGTCCAGGCGATCGCGGTCATCGGCGCGGATCCCGCGCACGGCGAGATCGAGCACCTGGCGGATCTCCGATGAACACCGCGCGCACCTGGGCGGTGGCGCTCACCGGAGTGGAGGGGCACCTCGTGGAGGTCGAGGCGGACCTCTCCGCGCAGACGCCCGAGTTCCGCCTCATCGGCCTGCCGGACAAGGCGCTGGGCGAGGCGGTGCAGCGGGTGGTGAACGCCTGCGCGAACAGCGGGCTGAGCCTGCCCCGGCGCCGGCTCACGGTGAACCTCACCCCGGCGAGCCTTCCCAAGTCCGGCTCCGGCTTCGACCTGGCCATCGCCGTGGCCGTGCTCGCGACGGAGGGCACGCTCGAGCTCTCCTCGCTCGCGCGGACGGCCCACGTGGGCGAGCTCGGTCTCGACGGACGCCTGCGCCCGGTCCCCGGCGTGCTCCCCGCGGTCTTCGCCGCCGCACGGGCCGGGCTGGAGCGGGTGATCGTCCCCGCCGGCAACGAGGCCGAGGCGCGCCTGGTCTCGGGGATCGAGGTGATGGCAGCGGTCAGCCTCGCCGAGGTGGCGCAGCGACACGGCGCGGAGATCGACCCGCCCGCGGTCGATGCGGTCCCGGGTCCGGCTCTCCCGCCGGGTCCTGCGACCGTGCCCGATCTGGCCGAGGTCGCCGGTCAGGAGGAGGCGGTCGATGCGCTGATCGTCGCGGCGGCGGGCGGCCATCATCTCCTCCTCGGCGGCCCGCCGGGCGCCGGCAAGACGATGCTGGCCCGGCGGCTGCCGGGCATCCTGCCCGGGCTCGACGACGAGGCGGCGCTTGAGGTCGCCGCGATCCGCTCGCTGTGCGGAGAGGGCGTGGCGCGTCTCGATCGGATCGCGCCCTTCGAGGCGCCGCACCACAGTGCGACGGTGGCGTCCCTGGTCGGCGGAGGATCGCGGAGCGTCCGTCCCGGCGCGATCGTCCGCGCCCATCGCGGGATCCTCTTCCTGGACGAGGCGGCGGAGTTCCCGCGGGCGGTGCTGGACGCGCTGCGGCAGCCCCTCGAGTCCGGCGGCATCGCGATCCACCGCGCCGGGTTCACCGCGCACTTCCCGGCGCGGTTCCAGCTCGTCCTCGCGATGAACCCGTGCCCGTGCGGCAACGCGGGCGTGCGCGGCGGGGAGTGCGTGTGCCCGCCGTCGGCCGTCCGCCGATACGCCGCGCGGCTCTCAGGACCACTGCGGGACCGGGTCGACATCGACCTCCCGGTGGCGCGGGTGTCGGCGGCGCAGCTCGCCGACGAGGGCCCGGGCCGGGTGACGACGGCCGAGGCGCGGACGCGCGTCGTGGCGGCCCGCGTTCGCGCCGCGGAGCGGTGGGCCGGCACCGGATGGCGTCTCAATGCGGAGGTGCCCGGTCCCGTGCTCCGCCGGGGATCGGCGATGCTGCCGGCGGCGGCGCGGACCCCGCTCGATCGGGCGCTCGAACGCGGCGCCCTCACCCTGCGCGGATACGACCGCGTGCTGCGGCTCGCGTGGACCGTCGCCGATCTCACCGGCCGAGACCGGCCCGGGATCGACGAGGTGGGGCGCGCCCTGTTCCTGCGGAAGGGGCTGGCGGCATGATCGGGATGCTGACGGACGCGGCTCTCCGCGCCGAATGGGCGGCACTGCGAGCCGAGGCCGGGGCGCCGGACCCCGACGGCGGGCTGGCGCGGATGATCTGGGGCACGATCGCCGAGCCGGGCGACGCCGTGGCGGGCGCGGTGATCGCACATCTCGGCGCGGCGGACGCGCTGCGCTTCGTCGCCGACGGCGAGGACCTGCCGGCGGACGGCCCCGCTCTGGCGCGACGGACCCTGGACCGCGCGCGCGAACGGTGGCGTCGGCGTGCCGATCCGGCCGGGGCGCGGCGGGCGCTGACCGAGTCCCGGCGGGTCGGCGCGCGGCCCGTCCTCCCCGGGGATCCCTGCTGGCCGTCATCGCTGGACGACCTGGGGGACCAGGCCCCGCTGCTGCTCTGGGTGCGCGGCGACCGGGAGCTGCTGGCGGAGGGGGTGCGCGCGATCTCTCTCGTCGGCGCGCGCGCCGCCACCGCCTACGGGGAGCACATGGCCCGCGAGCTGGCCGGCGACCTCGCGGCAGACGGCGCGGTGGTGGTCTCGGGCGGGGCCTACGGGATCGACGGCGCGGTGCATCGCGCCGCCCTCGGCGTGGAAGGGCGGACGATCGCGATCCTGGCCGGGGGAGTGGATCGGACGTATCCCGCCGGGCATCACGGGCTCTTCCAGCGGATCGGGAGCACCGGGGCGCTCATCGCCGAGGTCCCCTGCGGCGCGGTGCCCTCCGCGCACCGCTTCCTCGCCCGCAACCGGCTCATCGGCGCCCTCGGGCGGGCGACCGTCGTCGTGGAGGCGGGGTGGCGCAGCGGCTCCCTGAACACGGCCGGTCACGCGGCCAGTCTCGGCCGGCCGCTGGGGGCGGTCCCGGGGCCGGTGACGTCCGCGGTCTCCGCGGGGTGTCATCGGCTGCTCCGAGAGTACGACGCCCGCTGCGTCACGAACGCCGCCGAGATCCGCGAGCTCATGCGGGAAGGCGGGGGAACGGCCGATATCGGCGGAGGAGCGGCGCACGCCCGTCTCTGGGAGGTGCTGAGCTCCCGTACCGCGCGCTCGCCCACCGAGCTGGCGGGGCGGGCCGGTGTGCCGGTGAGTCGGGCGGAGGCGCTGCTGGGGATCTGGGAGCTGGAGGGCCTCGTCCGCCGGAGCGGCACGGAGTGGCGCCGTGCCGGCCGGTGAACGTCGTCCCTCTCACCCGGCCCGGCCGCATCGCGCGGCCCGTGCTGCGCTCGGACATCGGGCGACGCCCGCGCATCCGCGGCTCCGCAAGTGTGGTTCCTCCGCACGTCGGGCCTCCGATCGGCAGGGGAGCGGGCATGCTGGAGGGCATGGAGCTGGACGAGGCCGCCCGGGCGTTCACGGGGCACCTGGAGCGCGTGCGCCGGCTCTCGCCCGCCACCGTGCGGGCCTATCGCTCCGATCTGCGGGACCTCTCCGCGTCGGTCGGGAACCGTCCGCTGCGGGAGATCGACCTCGAGCACCTCCGGGAGTGGCTCTGGCATGCCACCGAACGGGGAGATGCCCGGTCGACGCTGGCCCGGCGGACGGCCGCCGTGCGCGCCTTCTTCGGCTGGGCGCACGAGGAGGGGACGATCGACCACGACCCGAGTCTGCGGCTGATCTCCCCGCGACGGGGACGGACGCTGCCGACGGTGGCGTCCCAGGACGGGATCGCCTCCGTCCTCGACGGCTGGGACGCGACGGGGGACCGCGCCGACGTCGCGGCGGATGACCCTCCCCGGGATGCTTCCGCGCACGGGGCCGCGAGGTCCGCGGCAGCTCCCGTGGAGGATCCGCTCCGCCTGCGCGACCGGGCCGTCCTCGAGATGCTCTACGGCTCGGGGATGCGCGTTTCCGAACTGTGCGGACTGGACCTCGACGACGTGGATCTGGACCGGATGACCGCGCGGGTGCTCGGCAAGGGCGGCAAGGAGCGGGTGGTCCCGTACGGCCTCCCGGCGCGCGATGCCGCGCGCGCCTATCTGCGTGGCGGCCGGCCGGTGCTCCTCGCGCGGGGATCGGGCGGCACGCCGGCGCTGCTGCTCGGCGCCCGGGGCGGCCGGCTGGGGCCTCGCGCCGTGTACGAGCTGGTGTCGCGCACGCTCGGCCCGGTCGTCGGCGCGGAGCGGGTGGGCCCGCACGCGCTCCGCCACTCCGCCGCGACCCACCTCCTGGACGGGGGCGCCGACCTCCGCGCGGTGCAGGAGATCCTCGGCCATGCCAGCCTCGGCACGACCCAGATCTACACGCACGTCTCGGCGGAGCGCCTCACCACCGCCTACCGTCTCGCCCATCCCCGGGCGTGAAGGGCGGCGCACCCGCCGGCGTTCGCGGTTGCACGCCTCGCTTCCCTGCTGGGAGAATCCGACTCACACCCGCCGAGGAGGCAGCGCCGATGACCCTGAGCGATGAGCAGATCGAGCGTCCCTGGTTCGTGCAGGACCCGGACACCGTCGCGGTGGCGCTGGGCACGGACGCGCAAACCGGGCTGACGGAAGAGGAGGCCGCGGCGCGCCTGGCGGCGCACGGGCCGAACGCGATCGCCGCCGAGCCCTCGCCCTCCGTGTGGCAGCTCGCCCTGCGTCAGCTCGCCGATCCGATGAACATCATGCTCGTGGCGGTCGCGGTGATCAGCTGGTTCATCGATCAGGCCTCGGTCGGGGTGCTGGTCGGCGTCCTCGTCCTGCTGAACGTTGTGCTGGGCAGCCGTCAGGAGCTCAAGGCGCGCGCGTCCGTCGACGCGCTCGCGAAGCTGCAGACCCCGCGTGCCCGGGTACGGCGTGACGGCTCCCTCCTGGAGATCCCGGCGACCGACCTCGTGCCGGGCGACGTGGTGAGCCTCGAGGCCGGCGACCTCGTCCCGGCGGACGGCCGGATCCTCCGCTCGGCCACGCTGGAGACCCAGGAGGCGGCGCTGACCGGGGAGAGCGCGCCGATCCCGAAGGACGCCGCGTCCCTCGACGATCCCGCGACGGGCCTCGGGGACCGCGTGAACATGGTGTTCCAGAACACGCAGGTCACACGCGGAACCGCGACGATCGTGGTCACCGAGACCGGCATGGGCACCGAGATGGGCCGCATCGCCTCGATGTTGTCGGCGGTCACGCCGGGCCGCTCCCCGCTGCAGCGCGAGCTGGACGGGCTGACGCGCGTGCTCGGGTTCATCGCCTGGGGAGCCGTCGCGATCATCGTCGTGATCGGGCTCCTACGCGGGCAGGCGTTCGAGTCCGTCGTGCTCCTGGGCATGTCGATGGCGATCTCGGCGATCCCCAGCGGAATGCCGACCTTCGTGCAGGGCATGCTCTCGTACGGCTCGAAGCAGCTCGCCGCGCACCGTGCGATCGTGAAGAACCTCGCCGATGTGGAGACCCTGGGCGCGACGAGCGCGATCAACTCCGACAAGACCGGCACCCTCACCCTCAACGAGATGACGGTCGAGTCCCTGTACTACTCCGACGAGTGGTTCTCCGTCAGCGGCGGGGGATACGACAAGACCGGCGACGTGCGCGGCGCGGCGGGCCATGCGCCGCCGGACTTCTCCGCGCTCGCGTACGGCCTCTGCCTGTGCAGCGATGCGACCGTCTCCGACGCGGGTGCGGTCGTCGGCGATCCCACCGAGGCGGCGCTCGTGGTCCTCGCCGCGAAGCTGGGCGCGGACGCCGAGCTCAGCCGGCGCGAGTACCCGCGGGTCGCCGAGGTCCCCTTCGACTCGGCGTACAAGTTCATGGCGACCTTCCACCGGGTACCCTTCGAGGGGAGGGAGCGGCTGATCGGGATCGTCAAGGGCGGCCCCGATGTCATCCTCGACCGCTGCGACCGTGCCCGTCGCGCCGACGGCACGGTCGTCCCGGTCGCCGAGCTGAGCGAGCGGATCCTCCGTGCGAACCGGGAGCTGTCGGAGCGCGGTCTGAGGGTGCTCGCGTTCGCCTACCGCCCGCTCGACGAGCAGGAGGACGCCGTCGTCGCGGATCCGATGGCCGCGGTGGGGGACCTCGTGTTCACCGCGCTCGTCGGCATCATCGATCCGCTGCGCCCGTCATCTGTCGAGGCCGTGCGCATCGCCCGGGAGGCGGGCATCGACGTGCGGATGATCACGGGCGACCACGCGATCACCGCATCGGCGCTCGGAGCGCAGCTCGGGCTCCCGCCGGGGGCCGCCAGCGGCGCGGAGATCCAAGCGATGAGCGACGACGCGCTGAAGGAGGCGCTCGGCGGCATCCACGTCTTCGGGCGCGTGACCCCGGAGGACAAGCTGAGGATCGTGCGCCTCATGCGCGAGCAGGGTGAGATCGTCGCGATGACCGGCGATGCCGTCAACGATGCGGCGGCCCTCAAACAGGCGGACATCGGCGTGGCGATGGGCTCGGGGAGCGAGGTCACCAAGCAGGCGGGGAACATGATCCTCACCGACGACAACTTCGGCACGCTCGTGACGGCGATCCGCCTGGGCCGGACGATCTACGACAAGATCGTCGGGTACGTGCGCTTCCAGATGTCGCTGCTCTTCTCGCTCGTGCTGCTGTTCCTCGTCGCGAGCGTGTTCGACATCAATTCCGGGGTCCCCCTCACACCGCTGATGGTGCTGTTCCTGAGCTTCTTCATCACCGCCTTCCCGATCGTCGTGATCCTGCTGGATCCCGCGCCCGACGACATTATGTCCCATCCGCCGCGCGATCCCTCGCTCACGATCGCCCGTCCCGCCGCCGTCATGCAATGGCTGCTCTACGGCGCGCTGATGTTCGCGACCACTCTCGTGCCCCTCCTGCTCTTCTCCGCCCAGGCGAGCCCGAGCGAGCCGAACGTCGCCATGACGATGGCCTTCGCGGTCTCCGGGCTGGGGGCGCTGCTGGGCGGCCTGGCGATCCGGCGCGATCCCGCCCCGGGAGTGCTCCCGCCGATCATCACCGCGATCGCCTGGCTCGCGATCCCCGTGGCGCTCACGGTCGCCGCCGTCGAGGTCGACTTCCTGCAGCGGTGGATCGGCACCGTCGGGCTGTCGGGTCCGCAGTGGCTCCTCTGCATGGGCCTGGCCCTGATCGTCCCGATCGCGATCGAGGCGGAGAAGGGGATCCGGCGCTCGCGGGGGAGGACCCGCCACGCCCGGCAGGGCGCCGATGCCGGCGGAGACCTCCCGAGCGCCTAGCAGCAGGGGAGGAGCACGGCGCGCGGAACCCCGCCGAAGAGCAGCAGGGGGTTGATGTACTCGCCGTCGAGCCGTACGCCGACGTGGAGGGTGCCCGGCGGAGCGTGCCCGCCGACCGCGACCGTGCCGAGGGGATCGCCCGCGGACACGCGGTCCCCGGAGGCCAGGGGCGACTCCAGCGGCTCGAAGGTGGTGACCAGGCCTCCGCCATGATCGACGGTGAGGAGCGCGCGGTCCACGACGACGCCCCGGAAGGCGACCGTGCCGGCGGCGGGGGACCGGACCTCGGCGCCGACGGCCGCAGCGATGTCGATCCCGCGGTGCCCCGGGCCGTAGACGTGCGTGGGCGCCCGGAAGGGCACGAGCACCCGCCGCGGTCCGGGCACCGGCCAGAGCCAGTCCTCCGCGGGGACGTCCCGCGCCGTCAGCAGCACCGCCCACCCCCGCGCGGTCGGAGCTCGTGCGGTCGCGTCCGCTCCCGCGGGAGCAGCCCCCAGAGCGGCCTCGGGGTGCCCGAGGCCCAGCAGGATCGCCAGCAGGAATGCGGAGAGCGCCCGTCGAGTCATCGCCGGACCTCCCCGCGCGGCAGGCGCGGATGGATGACGTCAGAGGACATGATGCGGGGCGCAGGACACGGCGGAGACGCGCGGCGAACGGACGAGGTCATACGCGCATGCTCGCGCGAAAGGAGTCCTGCCGCACTGCGTCCGCGGGGATCCTCCACGATCTGTGGAGAACCTCCTGCCGTGGACAGGGTTGCGTCGCCTCCGACCCGAGGGGTCTGACCCCTCCTCCCCGGAGCCGCCTGCAGACCCGGTCGAGCCCCGTCGATCGGCGGGGATCCTCCGGGCGCGGCCAGGGCGGGGAGGCACGGCCGGCCGATCGTGAGCGACCCTGGCCGGCGACAGGGAGGAGCCAGGGGAAGGGTGCCGAGGCAGGGCGGACCCCTCGGCCGGGTCTGGGGCCGCGAAGTCGGAACGACGCTCGGAAGCGCGACGGAGGCTGTAGACTGGACGGGCATCTCGATCATCGGGATGACTTCGCGTGCCTCAGCGACTTCGGTCGCGGCTCCCCCTCCCAGCGGTCCCCGGTCTTCCGGGGCGGGAGTGCGCCGGGCACCAGGACTCCCGCCCTCCGGCGGGAAACGAACCCAGAGAACAGAAGGAGTACGGTCATGGCCGTCGTCACCATCCGCCAGCTGCTCGACAGCGGCGTCCACTTCGGACACCAGACCCGTCGGTGGAACCCGAAGGTCAAGCGCTTCATCCTCACCGAGCGCAGCGGCATCCACATCATCGATCTTCAGCAGTCGCTCGGCTACATCGACAAGGCCTACGACTTCGTCAAGGAGACGGTCGCCCACGGCGGCACCATCCTCTTCGTCGGCACCAAGAAGCAGGCGCAGGAAGTGCTCGCCGAGCAGGCGACGCGCGTCGGCCAGCCCTACGTCAACCAGCGCTGGCTGGGCGGTCTGCTGACCAACTTCCAGACGATCTCGAAGCGCCTCCAGCGCATGAAGGAGCTCGAGGAGCTCGACTACGAGAACCCGGCCGCCAGCGGCTTCACCAAGAAGGAGCTGCTGCTCAAGAAGCGCGAGCTCGACAAGCTG
>JBEBWQ010000046.1:0-12653 GCA_040392075.1 Microbacterium sp. | reverse complement strand
GATGAGCAACCTCGGCCTGCACGTCGCCATGCGCGAGCACGGCATCACCGTGCGGCAGACCGCCGTCGGCGACCGCTACGTGCTGGCGGACATGAACGCCGGGAAGTACTCCCTCGGCGGGGAGCAGTCCGGGCACGTCATCATGAGCGACTATGCGACCACGGGCGACGGGCTGCTCACCGGGCTCCACCTGGTGGCGGAGATGGCCCGGCAGCGCAAGACGATGGCCGAGCTCGCCCAGGTGATGACGGTGTACCCCCAGGTGCTGGTGAACGTCCGCGGCGTCGACCGCACGCGGGTCGGCGAGGACGAGGACGTGCAGGAGGCCGTCAGCGCGGCGGAGGCCGAGCTCGGCGACTCCGGGCGCGTGCTGCTGCGCGCCTCGGGCACCGAGCCGCTCGTGCGGGTGATGGTGGAGGCCGCGGAGGAGTCCGCGGCCCGGGGGATCGCCGACCGCCTGGCCGCCGTGGTGCAGGAGCGCCTCGCGGTCTGACGCCGGCCGGTGGTCCGGCACCGGGCGTGCGCAGCGGGATCGTGCCGCCCCGGACGCGGTGCAGGCGCGGGCATACGGTGCCGAGAACAGGACGCTAGCCCGAGATCACGACGATTCTTGGGGAACCCTCCTGTTCTCGGGCTGATGGCCTGAGCTCAGGAAAGCGGAGGGGGCTTCGGCGTGCCGTGAGGACGCGGTCGGCTGTGGTCTGACCACAGGATGCTACTGTGGTCAGACCACATCGAGGAGGTCCTGTGCTCGAGAAAGCACTTCCCGACGAAGCCCCCGCGCGGGCCTGGCACCTCGTGCTGGCGCACATCGAGCGCGACCTGCTGACCGGCCGGGTCCTCCCCGGGGACCGGCTGCCCTCGGAGCGCGAGCTCGCCGCGACGCTGGACGTCGGGCGCTCCAGCGTCCGCGAGGCCCTGCGGGTCCTGGAGGTCCTGGGGCTGATCCGCACCGCGACCGGATCGGGACCGCAGGCCGGGGCGTTCGTGGTCTCCTCGCCCCACGGCGGTCTGTCCCTGCTGCTGCGCCTGCAGGTGGCGACGCGCGCCTTCCCGATCGGCGACGTCATGGCCACGCGGCTGGTGCTGGAGCGCTCGGTGGTCGAGGCGCTCGCCGCCGACCTCGAGCGGGACACCTCCGCGGTGCACCGGATCCTGGACGCGATGGAGGAGGAGACGCTCTCGACGGACGCGTTCATCGCTCTCGACATCCGATTCCACATCGCCCTGGCCGAGGCGGCGGGCAACCGCGTCGTCGTGGTCATCATGACCGGCATCCGGGAGGCGATCGAGGACTACGTGCGTCATCGCGTCACCGGCGCCGTCGACGAGAGGGGCATGAGAGCCCTCCGTCAGGCCGAGCACCGTGCGATCGTCCAGGCGGTCGATGCCGGTGACGTGGCCACGGCCTCGCAGCTCATCCGCGCGCACATTATCAGCAGCCATTCCGCCGTCGCCGGGCTCGGCGGAGAAGGAGAGTGACCATGGTCCGCAGGCAGTTCCCCCGACCGGTCGAGATCTTCGACATGATGAGGTTCCGCGCCCCCGACCTGGATGCCACCCGGCGGCGCCTGAGCACCGCCCACTCCGTCGCCGATCTGCGGGCGATCGCCCAGCGGCGCGTCCCGCGCGCGGTCTTCGACTACACAGACGGGGCGGCCGAGGCGGAGATCTCCCTCGCGCGCGCCCGTCAGGCGTTCGAGGACATCGAGTTCCATCCGGGCGTGCTCTCGCCCGCGGGCGATCTCGACACGTCCACGACCATCCTGGGCGGGCCCAGCGCCCTGCCGTTCGGGATCGCGCCGACCGGTTTCACCCGCCTCATGCACACCGCGGGGGAGGAGGCCGGTGCCGCGGCCGCGGGAGCGGCGGGCATCCCGTTCTCGCTCTCGACGCTCGGCACCGCGTCCGTCGAGGCGGTGGCGGAGGCGAACCCCCGGGGGCGCAACTGGTTCCAGCTGTACGTCATGCGCGATCGCGAGATCTCCTACGGGCTTGCCCGGCGGGCGGCGGAGGCGGGCTTCGACACGCTCCTGTTCACCGTGGACACGCCGACCTCCGGCGCGCGCCTGCGCGACCGACGCAACGGCTTCTCGGTGCCCCCGCAGATCACGCTGCGCACGGTGCTCAACGCGATCCCGCGGCCGGGGTGGTGGATCGACTTCCTCACCACGCCGAAGCTGGAGTTCGCCTCTCTCGTCTCCCTGGGAGCCGATCCGGGCACGGTCCTCAGCAACGCGATGGACCCGACCATCGGGTTCGACGACCTGGACGCCATCCGCGAGCTGTGGCCGGGCCGGATCGTCGTCAAGGGCGTGCAGAGCGTGGCGGACGCGGTGCGACTGCGGGACGCCGGGGTGGACGGGATCGTGCTCTCGAACCACGGCGGGCGGCAGCTCGACCGGGCCCCCGTCCCGCTCCATCTGCTGCCGGCGGTGCGCCGGGCGGTCGGGCCGGACTTCACCGTGATCGTCGACACCGGCATCATGAACGGCGCGGACATCGTCGCCGCGATCGCCCTGGGCGCGGACTTCGCGCTCATCGGGCGGGCGTATCTCTACGGTCTCATGGCCGGCGGACGCCGCGGGGTGGATCGGACAATCGAGCTCCTGCGCGGTGACATCGAGCGCACGATGCGCCTGCTCGGGGTGTCGTCCCTGGCGGAGCTCGGCCCGGGACACGTCACGGCGATGACCCGCCTGGTGCCGCTCCCCGAGGGGACTGCTGGCGAGGTCGCGGTGCCGTCGGCGCAGGCGCAGCTGTCGCTGTAGGCGCAGAGGGGGTGCCCGCTCCGCGGTGATGCCGGGTCGACGGCTGCCCGGGGATCGGTGTGCGGGGATCTGCGGTGCCGAGAACAGGGTCTTCGCCCCAGAACAGGACGATCCGTCCGGAAACGTCCTGTTCCCGGGCGATTGGCTTGTTCTCGGCGCCGCGGGAGTGCGGGGCGTCGCGGTGCTCATCGGAAGTCTCGGGAGCGGTGGATCACGCCGGGGCGCAGCTCCTCGATCGTGTCGGCGAGGATGTTCGTCACGCCCTCGGGCGAGCGCTCCAGCTGGCCGGTGATGACGAGAGCCGGCGCCTGCCGGGCGACGCGATGGTACCGCCGCCACACCCCGGCCGAGCAGATCACGTTCATCATCCCGTGCTCGTCCTCCAGGTTGACGAAGGTGATGCCGGACGCCGTGCCCGGACGCTGACGATGGGTGACGAGGCCGGCCACGGTCACCCGTCTGCCGTCGGAGTCGTGGGTGGGGAGCCGTTGCGAGGGCAGTGCCCCGCGCCCGTCCAGCCAGTCGCGGAAGTAGGCGATCGGATGATCGTCGGGGGAGATCCCCGTGGCGAGGAGGTCGGCGGCCAGGCGCTCGAAGCCGCTCTGGTCGGGGAAGAGCGGCGGCTGCACGGCCACCGCGGTGCCGGGCAGGTACCGGGCGCGGTCCTGGGCGGCGGCGCCGGCGAGCCAGATGGCCTCCCGCCGGGAGAGCCCGAGGCAGGAGAAGGCGCCGGCGGAGGCGAGCGACTCCAGCTGCGTGGCGGTGGCATCGGTGCGGCGCACGAGGTCGCCGAGATCGCGGAAGGGACCGTGGGCCTCCCTCTCGGCAACGATCCGCCGGGCGAAGGCGGTGCTGATGCCGCGCACCGCGCCGAGCCCGAGGCGCACGGCGAACGCCCCGTCGCGGCGGTGCTCGGCGGAGCGGTCGGGTGCGGCCGGCTCGAAGGGGCCGGGCTTCTCCTGCGGGGTCCGCAGGCAGGAGTCCCGGCCGCGGGGGGCGGAGGAGGTCATGCTCTCTGCGTCCCCTGCGCCGGCGGACGTCTCCTCTCCGGCCACCGCCTCGTTCTCGGCCGCCGCCTCGTTCTCGTACGCCGCTTCGTCTCCGGGCGCCGCTTCGTCCCTGTGCGCTGTCGTCCCTCCGTCCGCCGCTCCGTCCGCCGCCCCGGCGACGGGCTCCAGCGTCTCCGTCGCCCCCGAGGCGTGCAGGTCGGGCCCCCGCACGATCACCCCGTGCCGGCGGGCGTCCCCGCTGAGCGTCGCGCCGGAGTAGAAGCCCATCGGCTGGGAGCGCAGGAGGGCGGCGAGGAAGGCCGCCGGGTAGTGCAGCTTCATCCAGGCGCTGGCGTAGACGAGCAGCGCGAAGGAGAGCGCGTGCGACTCGGCGAAGCCGAAATGCGAGAAGGCCTGGATCTGCGCGTAGATGCGGTCGGCGGTCTCGGGGTCGAGCCCCTTGGCCGTCATGCCGGCGTAGAGGGTCTCGCGGACCCGTTCGATCTTCTCCTCGCCCCGCTTGGAGCCCATCGCCCGGCGCAGCAGGTCGGCCTCGTCGGCGCTGCAGTCGCCGAGCACCGTCGCCATGCGGATCAGCTGCTCTTGGAAGATGGGCACGCCCAGGGTGCGCGCCAGCACCGGCTCGATCGACGGGTGCGGGTAGGTGACCTCCTCCTGGCCGAGGCGTCGCCGGACGTAGGGGTGCACCGCCCCGCCCTGGATGGGGCCGGGCCGGATGAGGGCGATCTGCGCGGCCAGATCCTCGAAGTTCCGCGGGCGGAGCCGGGGGAGGAGGCCCAGCTGGGCGCGCGACTCCACCTGGAACACCCCGATCGCATCGGCCCGGCAGAGCATGTCGTACACGCCCTCCTCCTCCTTGGGGATGGTGTCCAGATCCCATGTCTCCCCGGTGGCGCCGGCGATGAGATCGAAGCCGTGCTGCAGGGCGGTGAGCATCCCCAGGCCCAGCAGATCGAACTTGACCAGGCCCATCCAGGCGGCGTCGTCCTTGTCCCACTGGATGACCGTGCGGTTCTCCATCCGGGCGTGCTCCACCGGCACCACCTCGCCGACCGGACGCGCGGTGAGCACCATGCCGCCGGAGTGGATGCCCAGGTGCCGGGGCGCCTGCAGCAGCTGGGTGGCGTAGTCGAGCACCTGCACGGGGATGTCGTGGTCGTCCGGGGGCTCCAGCATCCGCCAGCCCTCCACCTGGCGGGCCCAGGCGTCCTGCTGGCCCGGCGCGTACCCGAGGGCGCGGGCCATGTCGCGCACGGCGTTCTTCGGCCGGTACTGGATCACCGTCGCCACCTGGGCGGCACGGTCACGGTCATAGTGCCCGTAGACCCACTGGATGATCTCCTCCCGCCGGTCGGAGTCGAAGTCCACGTCGATGTCGGGCTCCTCCTCGCGGGTGGTGGCGAGGAAGCGCTCGAAGGGGAGGCCGTAGAGGATCGGGTCGATCGCCGTGATGCCGAGAAGGTGGCAGACCACGCTCGCCGCCGCGGATCCCCGGCCCTGGCAGAGGATCCCCCGCCGCCGTGCCTCGGCGACGATCTCGTGCACGATGAGGAAGTATCCGGGGAAGTCCTTCTCCTCGATGACCCGCAGCTCCCGTTCGATGCGGGCGCGGCCCTCCGGGGTGAGGCGCGGATGCGTCTCCGGCACGGCCTCCCAGACCAGCCGGCGCAGGCGACGCATCGGCGTCTCCCCGGGCTCGAGCTCCGGCCGGGGCAGGGCGGGCCGGGCGCGGCGGAGCGGGAAGGCACACTCCGCGGCGATCTCGAGCCCGGCGGCGATCGCACCGGGGTAGCGGGCGAAGCGGGCGGTCATCTCGGCGCCGGAGCGCAGGTGCGCACCGGCATGGCCGGGGAGCCAGCCATCGAGGTCGTCGAGGCTCCGCACCGCGCGCACGGCGGCGACGGCCTCGGCGAGCCCAGCCCGGGCCGGGGTGGCGTAGTGGACGTTGTTCGTCGCGACCACGGGGAGGCCGTGCGCGGCGGCCAGCCCGGCCAGGGCGTCGTTGCGCCGGGTGTCCTCGGGGTGGCCGTGGTCGGTGAGCTCGACGACGACCGCGTCCTGACCGAAGAGGTCGATCAGCATGCGCAGCGGCGTCTCCGCATCGCCCTGAGAGAGGCCGCGGCGGACCGCGCCCTTGCGGCACCCGGTGAGGACGCTCCAGTGCCCGCCGGCCGCGGCGGCGAGCTCCTCCAGGTCGTAGACGGGCCGTCCCTTCTCGGCGCCGCGCAGCTGCGCACGGGTGATCGCCCCGGACAGGCGGTGATAGCCCTCCGCGCCGCGGGCCAGGAACAGCAGGTGCTCGCCCTCGGGATCGGGGTTCCCGTTCTGCGGGGTGGTGAGGCCCAGCGATAGCTCGGCGCCGAAGACGGTCTGCACCGGGCTGTTCTCGGCCCGCTCGGCCAGACGGGCAGCACCGTAGAAGCCGTCGTGATCGGTGATCGCCAGAGCGGTCAGGCCCAGGCGCTCGGCCTCGGCGAGCAGCTCCTCGGGAGAGCTTGCACCGTCCAGGAAGGAGAAGGAGGAGTGCGCGTGCAGCTCGGCATAGGGGACGGCGCCGGGCGGCGGCTCCGCCGGGAGCGCAGGGGCGCGGCGGGTGCGGCGCATCGAGGCGGGAGCCTCCGAGGGGCCGCCGCGCAGGGCCCGGCTCAGCTCCGTCCAGCGCTGCGGCGGGTTGTGCCAGTCCATCGTTCCTCCTCTCGGGATGGGGCGGGGGATGCCGCCAGGCGTTCAGTCGTAGCGGGCCTCCGCCCACCACCGTTCCCCGTCGTGCAGGAGGAGCCAGGCGCGCTGGGCGCGGTCCAGCGCCTGCAGGCGGTGGACCGCGAGCGGCCTCCCCTCTTCCCAGGAGCGCTCGCGCAGCGGCCACGGGCCGGCCCAGGCCTGCACGGCGGCCCCTTCGATGAGCTCCGGGGGCGCGGAGAGGGTTCCGCGCTCGTCGATGCCCGGCGGTGCGCCCTCGCCGGTGAGCACCTCCACCGGGCGTGGCGGATCGAACACGCGGGCGGGAGCCGGCGGAGGGAGCCGCCCGGGCCAGGGCAGTGCCGGATCGCGCTCCGGCGGTGCGGGGTCGCCCCAGGGGCGCAGATGCTGCCGATCGGCGAGCCGCCGACCTCCGCCGACGGCGGGGACGAGCACACCGCGATGCCCGAGCATGCCCTGCACGCGCGAGACGGCGTGATGCAGGCGTTCCCCCGGCCCCTGCCCGAACAGTCCCGGCTGATGCCGGGCGCTGTCGTCGACCCGGGTGGGGACGATGCGCACCTCCGCGATCGCGGAGAGCGGCTGTCCGTCGCCGTCGTCGCTCGTGCCGCCGCTGCCGGGGGACTCCGTGCGCAGGGCCTCCAGCTGCCAGCGCACCCGGCCGACGATCTCGGCGCTGGTGAAGGCGTTCGGGTGCACCCAGTGCCGCGAGGCGACGGCGCCGTGCTCATCGGTGAGGTCGATGCGCACCTCGGTGCAGATCAGCGAGGCGGCGTCGAGACCGTCGAGCACCTCCTCGGCGGTCTGCCGCACGGCGAAGGCGACCTGGTCGGCCAGGGCGAGCGGCGTCTCGAGGAGAAGCTCCCGCGCGAGCTCGGGCTCGGCGATCCGGGGGATGAGCAGACGGGGGTCGGCGCCGGTGGCCCGGGCGTGCAGCTGTGCCTCTCTCGGCCCGAAGCGATCGCGGACGTCGTCCTCGCGGAGGGCGGCGAAGGCGCCGAGGGTGTGCACCCCCAGATCGGTCAGGAGCTCGGCGAGAGCGGGATCGTCGAAGACGGCGACGGAGAGCGGAGCGAGGAAGGCGCCGTCTGCGCCGGGCGGGACGACGAGCACGGGGTCGGCGCGCCGCGCGGCCTGCTCCGCGGTGAAGAGGCTGCCCGCCGCTCCGGCGCGCGCGCCCGGATAGCCGTGGGCGGCGAGGGTCTCCACCAGTGTGCGCCCGGCCGCCTCCTCGCTGCCGTAGTAGCGCGCCGCGCCCCGGGCCCGCAGGGCGGCGAGCCCGGGACGCAGCGGCTGGACGCCCGGGATCTGCTCTTCCAGCAGACGGAGCACGGGCAGGAAGACCCGCTCGTCCCGGCCGGGGTCGGCCGGCAGGAGGCGCAGCCCCGGACAGCAGGCCTGCGCGAACCGCCTCCGCTGTCCCCGCCGCACCCCCTGCGCGCGTGCGGCGGCCGAGCAGGCGACCACGGTCGTGCCCTGGAGGATCGCGACGGGGACGTCCAGGACGGCCTCCCGGGAGCTGCCGCCGGGCTCCGCGACGGCCGCGTCCGCCCCTCCGTCGTTGCGAGGGGGAGGGGCGCCGAACGCGGCCCGGACCGGCCAGTCGGGCAGCCAGAGCACGAGGAAGCGGGAAGGGGTCATCCGGCCACCCGGATTCCGGAGGGCGGTGCGGGCGCGGAGCCGGAGGAGACGGCCGCGGCGAACGGCACCGGTCGCAGCCGGGAGCGCGTGCGGCGGCTCTCGCCCGGGCGTCCGCCCCCGGACAGACGCTCGCCGCCGAGCAGGCGTTCCTCTCCGGGCCGGGGCCCGCTCTCGGAGAGGGACCGCCATCCGTCCTGCGCTTCCCTCGTCGTCGCGCCCCCGGAGCCGAGCGGTGCCAGGACGCCCTCCGGCCCGGGGAGGAGCACCCGCGCCCGGCGGACGCCCTGCGGTGCCTCGGCGCGGATCGTGACGACGCGCTGCGACAGGAGGCCCCAGCCGGTGCCGAGCCCCTGCCACTCGCCCTGCTCCACGGAGAGGCGCGCCTCGCTCTGCGGCCAGGGTGCGGTGACCAGCAGGGTGCTGCGCTGAACCCGCAGCCGCGCATGGATCCGGGAGGCCTCCGCCTCGGAGGCGGTGTGAGGAGGGTGGACGGCCAGGAGGGGGAAGACCTCGGCCAGCGCCGAGACGACCCCGAGCCAGCGGGTGCCGGGGTCGGGGACGAGGACGACCCGGGACAGATCCACGCCGAGACCCGCCAGCGCCTCGATCCCCAGCGCGGGCATCCCCACGACGGCGCACCAGGCGCCCTGCTGCGAGGGAGGGGCGAGCAGCGCGCCGATGAGCCCTGCCGCGGGTGCGAGGGAGTAGGCGGAGCCCACCCGCAGCCCGCCACCGGGCAGCAGAGCGGTGAGCTCGGGGGCGAGGGGGAGCAGGTCGCTGTCTCCCCGCGGCCGCTGGAGGCGGGTGATCTCGCTCCGCAGCCGGCTCAGCTGCCGGGCGCGTTCCGTCGAGCCCTCCGGATCCTCCGCGCGGGGGAACGCGCGGCCAGGCTCCTCCGAGCCGTGCGCGGCGACATCGGAGGGAAGGGCGAAGGCGGACAGGGGACTCACGGCATCATCCTCGAATATTTGTTCTAATAAATCAAGATGTCCCGACATCCTCTCTCGTACATCCGACACGGTCCTCGGCCCTCTCCGTTCGCCCGGCGTCGTGGCTGTGCATCCCTGCGGAGCTCTCCGTGGATCGCCGCTGATCGGCGTCCGATTCACGATGATCGCCGAGGATCAGCACCGAGGGGAGCCGATGCCCGACCGCAGCAGGGAGCGGCTCCCGCCGGGCTCACGGACGGATGAGCGGTTCAGGAACCGGGGAAGGTGCGGGGATAGGCTGGAGGATATGGCCCTGTTCTCTCGCCGCAAGAAGTCCGACGACACCGATCCCGCCTCGGCGGAGGGCGTCTCCGCCGAGGAGAGCGCCGCCGGAGAGACCGGCGCGGGATCCGTCGCCGCGGCATCCGGCATCGTGGCCCCCGACGCTGCCGCCTCCCTCCCCGAGGCTCCCGCCGTCTCCATCTCCGTGCAGGCCTTCCGGGGACTGGGCGCCGCGGCCGGTCCCGCGGTCGAGGCTCCCGCCGATCCGGAAGGCGCGTCCACCGCTCCCGCAGCGGGGGCGGACGCTCCCGTCGCCGGCGTGCCGACCGGGACGCCGCTGACCCCTGAGGACCGGAAGCTGCCGCTGGCGCCCCTGCTCCCCCCGCCCCCGGCGGAGAGCATGCCGGGGATGAAGGACAACGTCCTGCTCCGCGCCGCGCTCGCCGACCTCGGCGAGAAGCCCACGAACATCCAGATGCTCGGCGTGCTGCGGCAGGCGCTGCAGGGGCAGCTGTACATCCGGGTACAGGGCGATCCGCGTACCCAGGCCGCGGGGACGCCGCTGGCGGTCGGAGTGATCCGGGAGGGGGAGCGCACCTTCCTGCTCGCCTTCACCAGTCTGGTGTCCCTGCGCGACTCGGTGCAGCGCGAGACCGACCCGCAGGCCACCTCCGCCGCGGCGCAGCCGGCGACGGAGCTGCTGAAGCAGGTCATCGGCGGGGGCTTCGACGGCCTCATCATCGACAACGCAGAGCCGGTCCACCGTGCCGCGTTCCCGACCCCGGTGCTGAAGCAGGCCCTCGAGCACGCGGATCCGGCGATGACCGTCAAGGGCATCCTCGCCGAGCCGCACACGGAGGAGTCGCCGGCCCGCCTGGCGGAGGCCCTGGCCTCGACGAACCTCTGGGTGGCCCTCGGCGAGGCGCAGGAGGGCGCTCCCGCCGGCATCGCCGAAGCGCGTCTGCCCAGCGGGCAGCGCTTCCTGCAGGTCTTCTCCCACCCGCTCGAGGTCATCGCCCTCGGCCGGGGGGAGCGCCCGATGCCCTTCACCCCGGCCCAGCTGTCGAAGGTGTTCGCGGGCAATCCCGAGCTGGCCGGGGTCCTGGTGGACTTCGCCGGTCCGTCGATGCTCCTGCCGCGCGGGGTCATCGTGCCGGCACTGGAGCGAGCCGTCCCGTCCGCGGACCAGGCAGAGCCGGCGGGCCCGGCGGATGAGGCCGATCCGACGGATGAGGTGGCGTAAGCACCTGGACCATCGAGCCGGAGCCGGCGGTCCCGGGGCGTCGCGTTGATCCTGAGGATCATCGACGCAGATTCCCTTCGGCCGACGGCGGAGCCCAGGGGCGATGGGGTCATCACGGACGAAAGCCCACCCCGGCACCCAGGAGACATCGGACGCCCGCGAGCGTACCCTGAGGCCATGGCGCAGCTGGAGTGGACCGACCCCCGCGAGGACATCGAGTACAGCGTGCTCATGGCCAACGGGCGGCTCGCGCCGCGCGCGTTCGCCGATCGCGCCGCGGCCGAGGCCTGGGCCCGCCCCGAGGAGGGCGACCGGGTGGTGTCGTTCAACCACATCTGCGGGTGCGACGGCTGAGCGGCGTCACTGCGCCGCCCGAGCGCCGGCCATCAGCCATCAGCCATCCTGAGGATTCCCGTCGATCCTGAGGGATGTCTGCGCGGAAATCCCTCAGGATCGACGACAGGGCTCAGGATCGGGGATGGGCCGGGCGCGCCGGAGAACACCGCACCGGGCCGGATCCGCCCCTCACCCGAACAGCTCCTCCAGCGTCGCCGGGAGGCCGGCGTCGGCCAGCGCCGTACGGGCGGCGTGCCAGCCGGCCATGCCGTTCACCCCGGGGCCGGGCGGCGTCGCCGCCGAGGCGAGGTAGACCCCGCGGACCGGTGTGCGCCAGGGGACGGGGGAGAGCACCGGCCGGCGCACCGCCTGCGTGAGGGTGAACGCCCCGCCGAAGACGTCCCCGCCGATCTCGGCCGGGTTGATCGCCTCACGGGCGGAGGCGGGGACCGTGCGATGGGCGAGGATCCGGTCGCGGAAGCCGGGGGCGAAGCGCTCGACCTGCGCGACGATGCGCTCCGTCGGATCCATCGGGGATCCGGCGGGCACGTGGATGTACGTCCAGAGCACCGTCTTCCCCTCCGGTGCGCGGGTGGGATCGAGGACCGAGGGCTGCGTCGCGAGCACATAGGGGAGCGGAGCGGCGTCTCCGCGGACGACCCGGTTCTCGGCCGCCCAGATCTCCTCCCGCGGGCCGCCGAGGTGCACGGTGGGCGCCGCGGCCACATCCGGGTGCAGCCACGGCACCGGTCCGTCCAGGGCGAAGTCGACCTTGGCCACCCCGCTTCCGTACCGGTATCGACGGAGGGCCCGGGCGTAGCGCGGCGGGAGGCCGGGCAGGGTGAGGGCGAGCCGGGGCGAGGCGTTCAGCAGGAGCAGGTCTCCCTGCGCGGGATCGCCCCAGTCCAGCTCCGACAGGTCGGAGACGGGGACGCCGGTCTCCGCGCTCCCGCCGTGGGCGAGGAGATCGGCGAGGAGGGCGTCGGCGATGCGCTGCGCCCCGCCCCGCGGATACGCCCAGCCGCCCGCGTGCGCATGCGCGGCCAGCAGCAGACCCGCCGCCGCGGCGGCCGGGGAGGGGAGCGGTCCGCCGGCGTGCGCGGCGACACCGGTGAAGAGCGCGGCCGCCTCGGGCGTGCGGAACGCGCGCCGGGCCAGGAAGGTGCCCTGCTCCAGGGCGCGCAGGCCGAAGCGCAGCGCGGTCAGCGGGTGCCGGGGCGGGCGCAGCAGGGCCGAGCCGGTGGTCTCCACCACCTGCTCCAGGGCGCGGGTCAGCGGACGGAGCAGGGCTCGCCAGGCGCGGGCGTCACCGCCGAGCCCGTCGGCCGTGCGGTCGAGGTCGCGCCAGGCGATCGCCGCGTGTGCCTCCCCGGATCCCCGGTCCGCCGGGTCCAGAGGGTGCGCGTAGGAGATCTCCGGGACGATCCAGTCGATGCGGTCCGACAGGCCGAAGGCGCGGAAGAAGGGGGAGGAGAGGGCCGCCGGATGCACGGCCGAGCACACGTCGTGGCGGAATCCGGGCAGCGGCCCGTCCAGGGTGCGCAGCCCGCCGCCGGCCGTCTCCGAGGCCTCGAGCACGCGCACGGCGTATCCGGCCCGGGCCAGGGACACGGCGGCCGTGAGACCGTTCGGCCCGGACCCGATCACCGTCGCCCGGGGCACGACGCCTCTGCTCCTCCGGTCAGCAGGGTTCCTCCGGTCAGCAGGTCCGTTCCTCCGGCCCGCGGCGCGCTGCCGCCCG
>JBEBWQ010000045.1:0-12811 GCA_040392075.1 Microbacterium sp. | reverse complement strand
CTTCGGCGATGCCCTCCTGACCGAGATGAACGCGGTCTACCGGCGTCAGGCGCCGCTGTGGGAGCGCGACGACGATGCGCGCTCGCTGCACCGTCTCACCGTCGCCGACGGCGATCCGGCGGTGATCGCCTTCCTCCGCTCGGACACCTACGGAGGGAGGGTCGCCGTGGTCGTGAACCTCGACCCGGCGCCGCGCGACGCGCTCGCCCTCACCCTGCCGGCCCCCGGTCCGTGGTCGGTGCTCCTCGGCACGGACGATCCCCGTTTCGGCGGCGCCGGCGGCGGACCGAGCGACATCGTCCTGGCCGGCGACGACGGCACCGCGACCTTCCCGCTCCCGCCGCTGACGGCCGCCTGGCTGCGCGCTCCGCGCCGCGGATAGCGCGCTCCGATCGGAGCCGGCTCAGGTGAGCGTGTTGTTCCACATGGACAGGGCCGAGCCGATGGCCATGTGCATGTCGAGGTACTGGTAGGTGCCGAGCCGCCCGCCGAAGTGGACGTCCCGCTCCCCCTTGGCCAGCTCCCGGTACGCCAGCAGCCCCTCGCGGTCGGCGGGGGTGTTGACCGGGTAGTAGGGCTCGTCCTCACGAGTCGCGAAACGGGAGAACTCGCGCATGATGACGGTCTTGTCCGTCGGATACCGATCGGCGCGCTCCGGGTGGAAGTGCCGGAACTCGTGGATCCGGGTGTACGGCACGTCCGCGTCGGGGTAGTTCATCACGCTGGTGCCCTGGAAGTCGCCGACCGGGAGGACCTCTTCCTCGAGGTCGATGGTGCGCCAGCTCAGCTCGCCCTCGGCGTAGTCGAAGTACCGGTCCACGGGGCCGGTGTAGACGATCGGCAGCTGTCCCACGACGGCCGCCCTGTTCAACGGCTGGGAGGCGTCGAAGAAGTCGACGTTCAGCTTCACCTCGATGTTCGGGTGGTCGGCCATCCGCTCCAGCCACGCGGTGTACCCGTCGGTGGGCAGCCCCTCCCACGTGTCGTTGAAGTAGCGGTTGTCATAGGTGTAGCGCACGGGCAGGCGGCTGATGATGGAGGCGGGCAGGTCCTTGGCGTCGGTCTGCCACTGCTTCGCGGTGTAGTCCCGGATGAACGCCTCGAACAGCGGCCGGCCGATCAGGGCGATCCCCCGCTCCTCCAGGTTCCTCGCCTCGTTCACGTCGAACTCCCCGGCCTGCTGCGCGATGAGCGCCCGGGCCTCGTCGGGGGAATAGGCGGCCTGGAAGAACTGGTTGATGGTGCCCAGGTTGATCGGCAGGGGGAAGACGACGCCCTTGTGGTTCGAGTACACCCGGTGCACGTAGTTCGTGAACGTCGTGAATCGGTTGACGTACTCCCACACCGCCGGGTTCGAGGTGTGGAAGAGATGCGCGCCGTAGCGGTGCACCTCGATGCCGGTCTCCGGCTCGTCCTCGCTGTACGCGTTGCCGCCGATGTGGTGCCGGCGGTCGATCACGGTGACCCTGCGGCCCGCCTCCGCCGCACGCTCGGCGATGGTGAGCCCGAAGAAGCCCGAACCAACAACAAGGAGATCCATCTGGCTCGCTGCCCTTCTCTGCACGACCCGCGCGTCGTCATTCCGTCACGCGCCGACGGGCGCGTGTTCGCGCACCACATCTTACGTGCAGGTCCTCGTGCCGCTCCGCGCCCACTCGGGGATACCCGCCTTCCCGATAGGCTGGACGGGTCATGAACCTAGAGATCTTCGTGCCCTACTGGGGCGACCCCGACCTCCTCTTCGCCACGGTCGCCTCCGTCAAGGCGCAGAACGACGGGGAATGGACGCTCATCGTCCTGGACGACCGCTATCCGGGAGATGCCGCGGCGGCCTACTTCGCCGAGGAGACCGATCCGCGGATCACCTACGTCGTCAACGAGAAGAACCTCGGGATCACCGACAACTACCGCGAGGCGATCCGGCGCGCGTCGCAGCCGTACATCACGATCCTGGGCTGCGACGACCTCCTGCACCCCAACTACGTGCAGGTCGTGAAGGAGACCATCGCGCAGTTCCCGCACGCGGACGTGATCCAGCCCGGGGTCGAGGTGATCGACGAGCACGGCGCGACGATCACCCCCCTCGTGGACCGGGTCAAGCAGGGCGTCCTCGCTCCGCGGGGCACGGCCTCCGTCGAGCTCTCGGGCGCCCGCATGGCGGAGAGCCTCATCCGGGGCGACTGGCTCTACTGGCCCTCGCTCACCTTCCGCACCGAGACCATGCGCCGCATCGACTTCCGCGACGGGCTGCCGATCATCCAGGACCTCGCGCTGCTCATCGACATCGCCCTCGAGCGGGGCTCGCTGGCCTACAACCCGACCCTCGCCTTCAGCTACCGCCGGCACGGCTCCTCGGCCTCGCAGAAGACGCTGCTGGACGGACGGCGCTTCCGCGACGAGCGCACCTACTACCGCCAGGCGCGCGAGCTGTTCCGCGCCCAGGGGTGGAACCGGGCCGCCCGTATCGCACGCGGGCGATGGATGTCGCGACTCCACGCCGTGGCGGAGGTCCCCGGAGTCCTCCGGCACGGGGACGGCGCCGGACTAAAATCGACACTTGCCCACATCTTCGCCGTCTGAACGACCTCGGACGGGTCAACGAGAAGGACCCCACATGTCTCACCGCGTACTGATCACCGGTGGCGCCGGCTTCATCGGCACCCGCCTCGCACGTCGCCTCTCGGACGCGGGCCATGAGATCACCGTCCTCGACGCCCTGATCCCCCAGGTGCACGGCGACGATCCGGACACGACCTCGGCCCTTCTGCGCTCGCTGCCGGACGGCGTGCGGCTCGTGCGCGGAAGCGTCACCTCCGTCGACGACCTGCGGGAGGCGCTCGACGGGGCGACCGCCGTCGTCCATCTCGCCGCGGAGACGGGCACCGGGCAGTCGATGTACGAGATCGACCGCTACACCGAGACCAACATCGGCGGGACCGCCAAGCTGCTGGACCTCCTGACGAACTCCGCGCACACCGTGCAGCGGATCGTGGTGGCCTCGTCCCGGTCCATCTACGGCGAGGGGGCGTATCGGACCGAGGACGGCCGCATCGTCTACCCGCCGCACCGCGCGGACGCCGACATGGCGGCGGGGGACTTCGACGTGCACCTGGCGGGCGAGGGCGCACTGACCCTGATCCCCACGGACGAGACCGCCAAGCTCCACCCCTCGAGCGTCTACGGCATCACCAAGCAGGTGCAGGAGGCGATGGTGATGACCGTCGCCCCGACCATCGGGGTCGAGCCCGTCGCCCTGCGGTACCAGAACGTCTACGGTCCCGGGCAGTCGCTCAAGAACCCCTACACCGGCATCCTCTCCATCTTCTCCACCCTCATCCGGCAGGGGAAGGAGATCAACATCTTCGAGGACGGTCTCGAGAGCCGGGACTTCGTGTACATCGACGACGTGGTCGAGGCGACGTTCCTCGCCGTCACCCACCCGGATGCCCCCGGGCAGACCCTCAACGTCGGTTCCGGCGCCGCCACCACCGTGAACGAGGTCGTGGAGGCGCTGCAGGATGCCTACGGCGCCCGGGTGCCCACCCGCGTGTCCGGCAACTACCGCCTGGGCGACATCCGCCACAACGTCGCCGACACCGCACGGCTCCGCGACGTGCTCGGGTTCACGCCTGCCGTCGCCTTCGCCGAAGGGGTCGCCCGATTCGCCGAGTGGGTGCTGACCGAGCCGATCGAGACGGACGGCTACGAGCGCTCGCTCAAGGAGATGGCGGACCGGAAGCTCCTCAAGTGACCTCCAGCGTCCAGATGGCCTCCGTGGCCCACACCTGGATCGACTCGAAGAACAACTCCCTCAACCTGCTCCGCCTCGTCATGGCGGCCGCGGTGCTGTTCCACCACGTCATCCCGCTGACCGGGCGCGGCGACGGCCTGTACCTCACGTCGGGCGAGACCATCGGCGCCTGGGCCGTCTTCGGGTTCTTCATGATCTCGGGGTACCTCATCACCGGGGCGCGGCTGCGATCGGACGGCGGCCGCTACCTCATCAACCGGATCGTGCGGCTGTTCCCCGCCTTCTTCTTCGTCAACGTCCTCACCGCGTTCGCGCTCGCACCGGTCGCCTACGCCATGCAGAACGGCAGTCTGAGCGGCTTCCTCTCCACCCCGAACACACCGCTCAGCTATGTGATCTCCAACGCGTGGCTGCGCATGAACGACTACTCCATCGCCGGCACCCTCGCCGAGGTGCCCTACCCCTACGCCTGGAACGGGTCGCTCTGGAGCCTGTACTACGAGTTCTGCGCGTATCTGCTCGTCGGTTTCTTCTGCGTGCTGCCGCTCGTCCGCCGCCGCGTCTGGCCGATGCTGCTCGCGTTCCTCGCCTCGTGCGCGCTGACGGTGTGGAACGACACCGTCGCGGTCTACCTCAGCGGCATCGCCGCCGACGTGGTGCAGTTCGGCCGCCTGCTGCCGTTCTTCTTCGGCGGCGCGCTGATCTTCATGATCCGGGAGCGGGTGGGCGACCGGTTCACGCTGACCTGGTGGGGCGCGGCGGCCGGAGCCGCGGCGACGCTCCTGCTGGTGCTCGTCTTCCCCGCCTTCGGCGGGCAGCTGGCCGCGCCCTTCCTCACCTACATCCTGCTCTGGATCGGCGCGCGCCTGCCGTCGCCGAAGGTCCTGCAGGTGCACGATCTGTCCTACGGCATCTATGTCTGGGGCTTCCCGCTCACGCAGATGCTGTGCCTGTTCGGATGGGCGGGTCATCCGCTTCCGGTGTTCTACGCCGTCCTGGTGCCGCTGACGGTGATCATGGCGACGGTCTCCTGGTTCCTCATCGAACGCCCGGCGATCCGCTGGTCGCGCGGCAAGGCGCATCCCTTCGGCGAGATCCGTGAAGAGGCGCGCTGAGCATCAGCTCAGCGCGTACCGCCGGCCCAGGTAGGCGGTGAACAGCCACCGGTACACAGCCGGTGCGCTTTTCAGCAGCAGCGCGCCGGCGCCGAGCACCGGGCTGCTCCGCAGCGTCGCCCGCAGCATCGACGGGGTGATGCGCCGCCGGCATTCGGCGACCACGGCGCGGGCCGCCGCACGGTCCTCGGAGCGCATGGCGGACTGCACCGTGAGCATCAGGAACATGGTGCGGCAGACGTCGAGCGCGGTGCGCCGGTGGTCCGGGGCGAGCCAGTCCCCCAGCTCGGTCTCCAGGAACCCCAGCGCCCGCTCCGCCTCGGCGACCTCGGGGACCCGTCCCCAGGTCAGGGACCCCGCGCCGATGTGGTACCGCGTCAGCGCATCGGGGATGGACACGACGCGATCCACCCGGGAGAGCGCGATGATCCCGACCACCTGGTCCTCGAAGCGGTCCACCTCCACCGGATACCGGAGGCCGTCGAACGCCCGGCGCCGGATGACCTTGTCCCAGGGGTACGGCGAGAGCGCGCAGGTGAGCAGGGCGATCGCCGCCTCCTCCCCGCTCATCGTGCCGAGGGTCGCCGATCTCGCCCACCGCGTGCGGCCGTCGGGGAGCACCACGGTGCGGCCGCAGACGGCCGCGTCCCCCTCCCCCCGCGCCGCGTGCATCCGCGCGAGGAAGTCCCGCTCCCACTCGTCGTCGGCGTCCAGGAACGCCAGGAACTCTCCCGTCGCCGCCGCCAGGCCGCTGTTCCGCGCTGCGGAGATCCCCCGATTGCGCTCATGCGCGACGATCCGAAGCCGAGGATCCTCCACCCCGCGCAGCTCGCGCAGGGTCTCGTCCGACGAGCCGTCGTCGATCGCGATGATCTCGAAGTCCCCGTCGGTCTGCGCGAGCACGGAGCGCACCGCCCGCGCGACAGTGGCCTGCGCGTTGTAGCAGGGGACGATGACGCTGGTCCGGGTCATGCCCGTCCTCCTCCGGGACGGGGCCCCGCGTCCGGCACGCGGCGCAGCCGGCGCAAGACGCAGACGAGGTGGATCGCCGAGCCGACGAGGGGACCCAGAGCGAGCGCGAGGATCGTCCGCGCCTCCAGGCTCGCGGGACACAGCATGATCAGGACCGACACCGCCAGCGCCGCGTACCAGCCGAGCGTGTTCGCGGTGTGGGCGTCCAGCGCCAGTGCGACGGAGCCGCCGAGGACCAGCAGGGCGAGGAGGGCGGCGGCCACCACCAGCAGGCCGAGCACCAGCGGCGAGTTCCCGTAGTCGGGGCCGAAGACGAGTCCCATCAGCCAGGGACCGATCGCGGCGGCGAGTCCTCCGCCGACGACCGCCGCCGCCGCGATGGCGCCCACGAGACGCATCACGGTGGCCCGCGCCCGCTCCGGGTGCTCCACGAAGGACGCGATCACCATCGACTGGAACGCGGTGACCGGCATGAGCAGCGGCGCCCGCGTCACCGACACCGCGACGACCAGCGGTGCCGAGGCGGCGAAGACCGCCGGATCCGTCGTCAGGCTCATCAGCAGCGGGAACCCGGTGACCAGCAGGGCGTTCGCCCCCGCCGCCGCCATCGCCTGGGCGATGCGCTGGAGCAGGGCCCGCGGCGGAAGCCCGATCCGCAGGCCCCACAGTGAGCGCAGGCCCGGGAGCAGGAGCGTCGCGGCGAGCCAGGTGAGCGTTCCTGCGGCGGCCGCGATCTCGAAGCCGGCCGGGCCCCACAGGAGCACTGCGGCGACCCCGGCGAGAACGAGGCGGACGAGGGACTCGGCGGCCGTCAGCCCCGCGAATCCGGTCCAGCGGCCGAGACCCGCCAGCGAGCCGACCGAGGCCACGTGCCCCGCGTAGAGCGCCGCCGCTCCGGCCAGGAGCAGGACCGGAAGCAGGATGTCCGTCGCCTGCGCGAAAGAGAGCCGCCAGAGCGGGAACAGGGCCAGGACCACCGCGGCGGCGATCGCCCCCACCAGGAGCCCCACCGCCAGCGGCGAGGTCCGTCCCGGAGCGGAGGGGCCGTCCTTCCGGTCCGCGCGCACGGCGCGGGTCATCTCGTTCTGGATGCCCGACAGCACGGCGAACACGGCGAACAGCGCGGCCCAGAAGGTGAGGAACCCCGCGTTCTCGGCGAGGCTCAGCGAGCGTGCGGAGATGGCGAGGACCAGGATCCCCGAGAGTGCCGCTACCGCGGCGCCCCCCGCGACGGACAGCGCAGAGCCGGCCCTGCGCTCACCCATCGGCGCCGATGGCGCCGTGCGACGAGGACCCGTCCGTCCCCGTCTCGGTGGCGGCGACCCGCTTCTCCAGCGTCTCCAGCTGCGCCCGGAGGATCGCGATCTCCTCCGCCGCGCGCCGCGACTCGTCCTCGACCTGGGAGAGCTCCCACGAGAGGTGCAGGCCGACGCCGAGGAGCAGCGCGATCGCCATGGCGAAGAGGAGGTTCACCGGCAGCTGCACGCCGAGCAGGCCGGTCAGGCCGCTGAGCAGGCCGGGGAAGACGCCGATGACGATCATGACGACCGCCACCAGGATCCAGAGGATCGCGTACTTCTCCCGCAGCCGCCGGGTCAGGAGCATCCAGACGACAAACACGAGTCCGAGGACCGCGATGCCGACGCCGATCCAGGCGATCATCATGCTGCCTCCTCCGCTCTCCGCAGCCGCCGCGGACGCGGACGCATGAGGGCCAGGGTCAGGGCGAAGACGCTGCGGAAGAGGTAGATCGCCGAGCCCAGCGGGCCCTGGCTGGGGGTGCCGTGCTGACGGGGTCGCATGGCGACGGGGACCTGGGTGACGGTGAGCCCCGAATGCAGCGCGGCGATGAGCGAGTCGAGGGTGTCCCCCAGGTACTCGGCGGGGTAGTAGGCGACGTACTGGTCGATGGCACGGGGACCCGCGGCGCGGAAGCCGCTGGTCACATCGGTGAGACGGACGCGGGCGACGAGGGAGACGAACCTGGCCAGGACGACCATCGCCCAGCGACGGGGACCGCGGCCGGCGTAGTCGCCGACGTCCGAGAAGCGCGCTCCGATCGAGATGTCGGCGCTCTCCAGGCCCGCCAGCACCCGGGCGATGTCCGCGGGGTTGTGCTGCCCGTCCGCGTCCACCTGGATCGCCCGGCCGTAGCCCATCCGCTGCGCGTAGGTGAAGCCCGTGCGCATGGCCCCGCCGACGCCGAGATTGAACGGCAGGGTCAGCACGGTGGCACCGGCGTCCCGGGCGGCGTCGCCGGTCCCGTCGACCGAGCCGTCGTCGACGACGACGACGTCGTAGTCCTCCGACGCCTCACGGATCTCGGCGATGGTGTGGACGATGTTCCTGCGCTCGTTCCACGCCGGGACGATCACCAGCGCCCGCGTCGTCAGTTCTGCCATGATGCCTCCATCCTAAGCGCGGTGGTCCGGCGGCCGAGCAGCGGCCGACGTCGTGCCGGACGCGTCCGCGGCGGTCATGCCGAGCACCGAACGCCAGGACTCCTCCCCGGCGAGCCCGGGAGCTGCGGCGCGGTAGCGGCGCGCCAGGGCGGGCCAGCGCCACCAGAGCGTCAGCGCGGAGCGGAGGGCGCCGGTGAGATGGCCGAAGGCGCGGCGACGACTCCGCCGCAGCAGGAACCCGCCCCGGCCCGTCGCACTGCGCAGGAGGACCGCATCGACCAGGCCCAGCGACCACCACTTACCCTGGTCCCGGTCCAGCACGGCATCCACCGCGCCGTCCGGGACGGTCGGCCCCGGACGCAGCTGATGGATGATCACCCTCAGGAGGCGTCCCCCGGCGGCACGCGCGCCGCGCGGCGCGGCGGGTGCACCGGGGCGGCGCACGGCGGGGTCGGGCTCTCCGAGCGCCTGGCCTTCCGCCGCGAGAAGCGCGCGCACCTGCGCGGGGCGGCTCCGGAGCGAGGGCACCAGATGCGCCGGCCCGCTGAGCACGTCCCGCACGGCGAGCCGGCGGACGGCTGCCGAGCCGTACTGCAGGCAGAGGACGTGGTTGACGTCCAGCGCCAGCATCTCCCGCAGCAGCGCCCCGCCCCGGCGGTGCGGCGAGTGGACGAGCGCCGCGACCAGACGATTGCGCAGCTGGAAGTACGCCTGCCAGTCCAGGCCGTCGTCCTTCGCGGTCCACGGCACGTGCCAGAGCGCGGCGCCCGGCAGCGTGACGGTGGCGTGCCCCGCGGCGCCCGCCCGCAGGCCGAACTCGGCATCGTCCCACTTGATGAACAGGGGCAGGGCGGCGCCGAGGGCGCGCACCGCGGAGAGGGGGATGAGGCACATCCACCAGCCGTTGAAGTCCACCGGGCACGGGGCGCTCATGGCGGGCTCCGTCGACGGGGTCGCGGCGGCGGCATCGATGCCGGAGAGCGCCGGAGCCGCCGGGCCCCACCAGAACCGACGACGATCGACCCGCTCGCCCCAGGAGTGCAGGCGCGTCGGCTCGGTGAGGCTGAGCATCTGCGCGCCGACGAGCGGCTCCCCCTCGGCGTGCTCGGCCAGGGCGATCATCCGCCGCACCGATTCCGGCTCCAGCGCCACATCGTCGTCCAGCAGCAGCACATGGGTCGCCGTCGATCCCTGCGCCTCGATCATGCCGCGGCTGAAGCCGCCGGAGCCGCCCAGGTTGTCCTGCTCGATCACCCGCAGCGCCTCTCCCCAGAGCTCCTGCACCGCGGGGTAGTCCGCATGCGCGCGCAGGCGATCGGTGCCCTGATCCGCGACCACGACACCGGTGAGACGCCGTCGCAGCCCCTCATCCGCCGCGAGGCGCCGGATGAGCGCCAGGCAGTCGTCGACCCGGTTGAAGGTGGTGATCGCGACGGCCACCGATGCGACGCGGCGCGGCGGCGCGGGCACGCACCAGCGGGCATCGCGGAGCACCGCTGCGGCTTCCGCCGCCTCCGCCTCGAACCAGATCCATCCGACGGAGCGGGCGTCGAGGTCCAGATCGATGCGGATCTCGCCGTCGGCCGTCTCCTCCCCCAGGTCGTGCACGCGTCCCTGCTCATCGGTGCCGCGGATGCGGACCCGCATCTCGCCCTCGGCCGTCAGTCGCAGGGCCAGTCTGTCCAGCGGCGACCTCCCGATCCAGGCCACCCGCGGGAAGGCGCCGAAATAGGTGTCGAAGGAGGCCGTCGCACCCGGCTCCAGGCGCAGGGCGGTTCGATCGATGACCTCGTGCCCGCCCTCGGCCCGGAGGTAGAGGCCGTCGGCGCCGGACGGCGTGGCGGCGTCCGGGAAGACGATGCGATGGACCGGCTGCTCCGCCGCCGCGTCCGTCATCCCCTCTGCCGTCCCCGCCGCCACCGCTGCAGTGCACCGGTGAGGCGCTGACCGAGGGTCCGTCGCTCGTCGAGCTGCCGGGCCACCTCGTCCTGGACGTAACGCGCGAGATAGAGCGGCAGCCCGTCGCCGTGTGCCGCGACGTAGGCGCGCAGCGCCTGGTCCCGGATCCGCCGGTCGTAGTGCTCGTGCTCATGCTCCAGGACGAACATGCTGTTGCCGAGGGCGCCCGCGGCGCCCGGCCGCTGCATCCAGTACGCCAGCACCTCGTCGCCGAGGAAGCCGATCGGATGGCGAGAGGCGACCCGGAGGTTGAACTCCCAGTCCTCGGCGGCGTGCACGTCCTCGCGATAGAGCCCCACCTCGTCGTGCAGGGAGCGACGGTACAGGTAGGCGATGGGCACGAAGCGGTTCACCTGCAGGAGCTCGGCGTAGCTGATGCCGCGCAGGGCCGGCCAGAAGGGGGCGCGACCGGTCTCGACCAGGCCCGCGGCGGTGAGGCGCTCGTACACGATCTCGGTGCGGGCGACCACGCCGGCATCCTCCGGATGCGCGTCCAGCCAGGCCGTCGTCCGGACGAGGAAATCCGGATGCCAGAGATCGTCGTCATCGTGCAGGACGACGTACTCCGCGTCGAGGGCGCGGACGCCCGCGTTCGCCGCTGCCGAACGCCCCTGCGCCGTCGTGTGATGGATCGCGGAGACGCGCGCGCGCGACGCGGCGGGGAGTGCCGCGATCAGGCGGTCCACCTCCTCGGGATCGCCGCCGTCGTTGACCACGACGACCGTCCATTCGCCCAGACGCTGCGCGACGATGTCCCGCAGGGCGCGCTCCAGCATGATCGGGCGGTCCTGGGTGCGCAGCACGATTCCGACGCGCGAGGTGCTTCCGGACACCGGGCTCTCGGGCACTTCTCCTCCTGTCCGCATGACCCTCCGAGGCTACCAGCCGGTCCCTCCGGCCCCGCCGCACGGTTCGCTCCGAGCACCGCCGGACGCGAGGAGACATGCCGGCGCGAGGACCTCTCCCGCCCCGTCCTTCCTCGGCCCTGCATCTCTCCTTGACTCGGGGCGGCAGCACCGGAAGAGAGAGCAGGGGCACCGCTCCCCGGCCGCACCGGACGCATAGACTCCCTCTATGCTCAGCCGACTGCGGGCGCTGTGGCGACGAGCCCGGTCCCTTCCCGTTCTCGCGCCCGTCCTCGCCGCCATGGACCGGGCCTGGTGGGCCCGGGTGATCCGGCGCGCGGACGTCGTCGACCTCGCCTTCGTCCGGGCCCAGCGCGGTGGACGGCGGATCGGCACCCGCGCCGCGGTCCGCGCCTATGTCCGCGGCGGCTTCCGCCGTGGCCTCAGCCTCAACCCGCTGTTCCTGGAGGGGCTCGTCTCCGCTCAGTTGCCGGATGCGGAACGCGTGCCCGCCCTCTACGCCTACCTGGTCGGCGATCCCGCCCGGATCGAGACCACCGTGGCCTGGAGCGCCCCGGAGCACGCGGAGCGCCACCCGGAGGCGCTCGGGGGTCCCGGCGGGCCTCTCGGCGACGCGTGGCGTCGCGTCCGCGCCGGCGGACCGCTCCGGCTCGGCGGCGGCGATTCCGCCCGTGAGGTGGACGGCGCGGCGCTCCGCCGCGCGGCCGTGGCCGCGCTGTCCCCGCAGGCACCGCCTGCGGAGACGGACATCGGCAGCGCCGGCGCCGCGACCGCGCGGATCGACATGGCTCTGGACCGCGACGACGACGACGGCCGCGCGCTCGCCGCGCTCGCCACGGTGCTCGCCGATATTCCCGCCACCGCAGTGCTCCACCTCCACGGAACCACGGCGGGGCTCCGCGCCGCTGCAGCCCTTCTCACCCTCCTCCGCCCCGGGCTCGCGATGACCGATGCCCCTCTCCCGGAGGAGGGCGCCGAGGATGAGGACGAGCCGGCGAGAACCGAGGCGGAGGGGACCGCAGGGACCGACGCGTCTCCGGTCCTCCTCCGGCGCGAGAGCGGCGCCGCGGTGACCGCCGAGGTCCTCCTCGCGCTCCTCCGCGCCGCCTCGGAAGGGCCCGTGGAACCGCTCTGGCTGGCGGCGGACGGCACGACCGCCTCGGCCGGCGTCGTCGTCCACGGCGGGAGGGGCTTCCCGCTCCTCGCCGGCTTCCCCGCCGAGGACGCGCGCGCCCTGGGCGAGAGCATCCCCTCGGCCGCACCGCAGGGGCCTGTCCGTGCCCGCCGGGCGGGCGCCGCGCGCCCCGGGTGCTCACGGGCGCCACGGTCACCGGAGGCGCGGCGCCCGGCATCCTGCCGCTCGCGGGCGCACCGGACTCGCCTCTCCCCCCGCTCCGCCGGCGGCTCGTCCTGGACGGCTGGTCCCCCCGCGGGCCGGTCCTCCTCACCCGCCCGGAGACCATCTCTCTGGCCGACGGCCGGGCCGTGCCGAGACTGCGCTGGGCCATCAAGACCGCTTCCCCCGCCGGTCCCCGCGGCGAGAGCTGGGGCGACACGCACTTCGCCCGAGGCCTGGCCGCCGCGCTGGAGCGGCTGGGCCAGTACGCCGCCGTCGACGCCCGCCCGGCGGCACGACGGCCCAGCGGCGCGCAGGGCGCGCTAACCCACCGCCGGCGCGGACCCCCCCGGCTCGACCCCCCCGGCACCCGGGCCCCGCGGCGCGGGTTCAAAAGCCACCCCCACCAC
>JBEBWQ010000044.1:0-12877 GCA_040392075.1 Microbacterium sp. | reverse complement strand
GCATCGACGCCGAGGACGAGGTCGGCCGGCTCACCGCTTTCGACGATCTCCGCCCGCCCGCCCGTGACGACCACCCGCCAGCACCCGGCGGCGAGGTCCAGGGGATCGGTCACCGCGATCACACCGTCGAAGGGAGCCGCATAGCCGCGCGCGGCCAGCGCCGCCGGCACGTCCAGGAGACGCAGCCAGCCGTGGTCGTGCACGCGCTGCGTCACGGCGCGGCGGTCGGCGACGAGGAGCGTCAGCGGGTCGTCGACCGGCCGGAGATCCGCACCGACGCCGTCCACCAGATCGTGCTCGACGGCGAACCGCCACAGGGCCGCGAGGGCCTCGGGGGTCTCGGCCGCGAGATGGCGGATCGTCAGGTCGAAGCGGAAGCCCTCGGCCCTCTCCGCGAGGGAGTACGCCATGACGCCGCGCAGCGCCCCGGCGACGTCCGTGTATCCGACGCCGCGCACCGCGGCAGCGGCAGGGTCGCCGGCACCGAGACCGGCCGTGCGGGTCCAGCGCGAGGGCCAGCCGGCCACCTGACCGGCGTGCCGGCGGCGGCTGCTCTCGTGCAGCCTGCCGAGGGCGGCGGCCAGCCGGTCCTTCTCCAGGTACGCGATCCGCCCCGGCGTCGGTCCGCCCGACCAGCCCGCCCGGCGGGTGTCGACCCGCAGGTGCGCGGCGAGCGCGGCGACGCCGAATCCGTAGCGCCCGTACAGGGTGGCCTCGCTGGCGGTGAGGCCCGCGACCGCGATCCCCGATGCCGCGGCCGCGCGCAGCTCACCCTCCAGCAGCGCCCGGGCGATGCCCCGGCGCCGGTGCGGGGCTGACACCGTGACCGAGCTGATCGCCCACATCGGCAGCTCCCGCGTCTCCTCCCCCGCCGACGGGACGGTGAGCGGGGTGACCCAGGAGTTCACCGTGGCCGCGGGCAGGGAGCCCGCCGGATCCCCCGGCACGAAGACGCCGAGATTGCGGCGGCCCTCCATCGCGAGCCGCATGTCGGCGAGCTGATCGCCCGTCGGCTCGGCGTCGAGGAAGCCGCGGGCGTCGGCGCGGAGGAAGGCCTCGGCATCGGCGTCGAGGTCCATGTCGACCGGCCGGTAGCGGTACCCGGCCGCGTCCAGCCGCTCAGCGGAGACGGGGTCGACGGGAACGGTGCGCGCGTCGAGAGGAGTCATCCGCTCAGCCTACGCCGGGCCGGCTGTCGTCCGAAGCGAGGAGGCTCAGCGCGAGGAGCGCCGGGGCGGGCAGGGCCGCGCTGCCCACAGATGCCGGAGGCGCGTCAGTGCGTCGCCTGCATGGCGCGCAGTCGCACCAGCACCTGGTCGCGCAGCTCCTCGGGTGCGCTCTCCTTGCAGGCGCGGGAGATCACCTCGGTGAGGGTGCGGGCCACCAGAGCCTCGTCCCGGCAGGCGGGGCAGCTCTCCAGATGCTCCCGGATGTCCGCTTCGGCGGTCTTGCAGACCTCCTTGCGCAGATACTCCTCGAGATCGCGCCGGGCCTTGTCGCATCCGCAGTCGGTCATTTCTCGCTCCTCGTCACAGCCGCGGTGATCCCGCGCTCGGCGGCGTACTCCGCCAGCAGCTCGCGCAGCATCCGTCGCCCGCGATGCAGGCGGCTCATCACGGTTCCGATGGGGGTCTTCATGATGTCGGCGATCTCCTGATAGGCGAAGCCCTCGACATCGGCCAGGTACACCGCCAGCCGGAAGTCCTCCGGCACCTCCTGCAGCGCATCCTTGACCACGCTCGCCGGCATCCGGTCGATCGCCTCGGCCTCCGCGGAGCGGCCGCGGGTCGCGGTCACCGCCTCCGCGCCGCCCAGCTGCCAGTCCTCGAGCTCGTCGATCGTCCCCTGATAGGGCTCCCGCTGCCGTTTGCGGTAGATGTTGATGTAGGTGTTGGTCAGGATCCGGTACAGCCACGCCTTGAGGTTCGTGCCCGGCGTGAACGACGCCCATGAGGCGAACGCCTTGACGAAGGTCTCCTGCACGAGATCGGCCGCGTCCGCCGGATTCCGGGTCATCCGCATGGCGGCGGCGTAGAGCTGGTCCATGAAGGGGATCGCCTGCTCCTCGAAGGCGCGACGCGCCTCGGAGGCGTTCTGCGGGGCGGGGATCCCGGCCGGCGTCTCCGGAAGGTCGTCCGCCGGTTGCGTCTCATCCATCATCGGCCAGTCTAGGCCGCCGACGGGGGGAACGACGGAAGCGGCGACGCGACGGCGCACCTCGGAACGGGACGGGGCGAGCATCGTGGGCATCTGTCCTCCTCCGGTCGGTGCGACGAGCGCGCGGGCGCGGGCTTCACTAGGGTGGAAACCGATGAGCAACGACCGGTATTCCCCCTCCTCCGCCCGAGGCGCCTACACGGCGCCGGTCGCCGGCGAGCCCGTCCGCGCGATGGTGACGGTGCCCGGCTCGAAGTCCCTGACCAACCGCGAGCTCGTCCTCGCCGCCCTCGCCGACGGGCCGGGCCGTCTGATCGCCCCCCTGCACTCCGAGGACTCGCTGCGCATGTCCGAGGGCCTCCGTGCGCTCGGCGTCGGCATCGAGGAGGTCGCGGGCTCCAGCGAGTTCGGCCCGGACCAGCTGGTGACCCCGAGCCGGCTGCAGGGGGACACGACCATCGACTGCGGCCAGGCGGGGACCGTGATGCGGTTCCTCGCGCCGCTGGCGGGCCTGGCCACCGGCGCGGTGCGCATCACCGCGCACGAGACCGCGCTGCACCGGCCCATGGGGGCGATGATCCACACGCTGCGCGACCTCGGCGTCGACATCGACGACGGCGGCACCTGGTCGCTCCCGTTCACCGTGCACGGGCACGGGCGGATCCGCGGCGGCCGGGTGGAGATCGACGCCTCGGCCTCCAGCCAGTTCGTCTCCGGCCTGCTGCTCGCCGCTCCCCGCTTCGACGTCGGCCTGCACCTCGTGCACACGGGCGAGCACCTGCCGAGCCTGCCGCACATCGACATGACGATCGAGTCGCTGAGCCGCCGCGGGATCCGCGTCACGCGGCCCGCCGCCGGCGAGTGGATGGTGGAGGCCGGGGTGCCGCGCGCGAAGGACATCGCGGTGGAGCCGGACCTCTCCAACGCGGCCCCGTTCCTGGCGGCCGCGCTCCTCACCGACGGCGAGGTGGCGGTCCCGGGATGGCCGACGCACTCCACCCAGCCCGGCGCGCTGCTCCCGGACCTCCTGCAGCGCCTCGGCGCGCACGCGCATCGACGCGGGGGCGTGCTCACGGTCCGCGGGGGCGGGGCGATCGGCGGCGGGGAGTTCGACCTCTCCGCGGCGAGCGAGCTCACCCCGACCCTCGTGGGCCTGGCCGCCTTCGCGGACGCGCCCACGACGTTCCGCGGCATCAGCCACATCCGCCGCCACGAGACCGATCGCATCGCCGCCCTCATCGCGAACCTCCGCGCTCTCGGCGGCGAGGCCGAGGAGCTCCCCGACGGGCTGCGCGTCCTCCCCCGGCCGCTGCACGGCGGCACCTGGGGCGCCTTCCACGACCATCGCATGGCGACCACGGGCGCGCTGATCGGGCTGCGCGTTCCGGGGGTGGTGGTCGACGACATCGGCACGACGGCCAAGACGCTGCCCGAGTTCGTCCTGCTCTGGGAGCGGATGCTGCGGGGCGGGTCGTCCGTGCTCCCCACGGACCGTCTCGAGGACGCCTCCCGAGCCCCGGAGCCGACGGCGCCGTGAGCTGGCTGGCGGACGACGACCCCGACGACGAGCTCGACGAGTTCGACGAGAGCCGCATCCGCACCCGTCCCAACCCGAAGGCCAACCGCCCGCGCACCAAGGTGCGCCCGGCGCACGAGGACGCCACGATCGGCCGTGTGCTGGGCGTGGACCGCGGGCGGTACCAGGTGCTGCTGGAGGAGGACACCCCCGCGGAGCGGACGGTGACCGCCACACGCGCGCGCGAGCTGCGGCGGATGCCCATCGTCACCGGGGACAGGGCGCGGGTCGTCGGGGACACCTCGGGCGACGACGGCACGCTGGCGCGCATCGTCGGCATCGCCGAGCGCGCATCGCTCCTGCGCCGGAGCGCGGACGACACCGACCAGGTGGAGCGGGTGGTCGTGGCGAACGCCGACCAGATGCTCGTGGTCGTCGCCGCCGCCGATCCGGAGCCGCGCGAGCGCCTGGTCGACCGCTACCTCGTCGCCGCGCTCGACGCCGGGATCCGGCCGCTCCTCGTCGTGACCAAGACCGACCTCGCCGACCCGTCCGCCTTCCTCTCCCACTTCGACGGGCTGGAGGACCTGCGCATCTTCACCAGCGCGCGCAGCGGCGCCGGCGACCACGAGGAGTCCGACGGCGGGATGCCGGTGGCGGAGATCGGGGCCGCCCTGGTCGGGCACTCGACCGTCTTCGTCGGGCACTCCGGCGTGGGCAAGTCGACCCTCGTCAACGCGCTGGTCCCCGGAGCACACCGGGCGACGGGACATGTGAACCAGGTGACCGGCCGGGGACGGCACACCTCCTCCTCCACGGTCTCCCTGCGCTACCGCGGGCCGGAGGGCACCGGCTGGGTGATCGACACGCCGGGGGTGCGCTCGTTCGGGCTCGGGCACGTGGACCCCACGAACATCCTGGCCGCGTTCACCGATCTCGCCGCCGTCGCCGAGGAGTGCCCCCGCGGCTGCACCCATCTGCCGGACGCGCCCGACTGCGCGCTGAACGAGGCGGCCGAGCGCGGCGAGCTGAGCGAGACCGGGCTCTCCCGCCTGGAGTCGCTGCAGCGGCTCCTGGCGACCTTCTCCGATCACTGAGCAGGCCCGGCTCCCCCGCTCTCCCCGTCCGGGCTCTCCCGCCCTCCCGGTCCTGCCCTCGGCCCGCGCCGGACCCTCCCCCGGCCTCCTACTCCTCCCCGGGCGCCGACGCCTTTCCCCGCCGAGCCGAGGAGAGATGCCGGGACGAGGGCCGACACGCCACGGGGCTGTCCTCGCCCGGGCACATCTCCTCGCCCGGGCACACCCTTCGGACGGAGCCGGGGCGTCCTCCGGACCGAGGCGGCCGGTGGGAGGCATCGTGTCCCGCCGCCAACCCTCTCGCTCTCCGCGGACGGCTCCGGCCGCGCGCGGCGCGCGACGGAGCACGCCCGGGTAGGCTGAGGACCGTGACTGAGCGCCTGGAGACCGGAACCCTCGCCCCCGACTTCACCCTGCCCGATCAGGACGGCACCCCCGTCTCGCTGTCGGGACTGCGGGGACGGAAGGTCATCCTGTACTTCTATCCGGCGGCGATGACTCCGGGCTGCACGACGCAGGCCTGTGACTTCCGCGACAGCCTCGCCTCCCTGCAGGGCGCCGGCTACACCGTGCTCGGCATCTCACGCGACGAACCGGCACGCCTGAAGAAGTTCCGGGAGCGCGACGGCCTCACCTTCGCCCTGCTCAGCGACCCGGAGCACACCGTGCACGAGGCGTACGGCGCCTGGGGCGAGAAGATGAACTACGGCAAGGTGATCCAGGGCGTGATCCGGTCCACCTTCATCCTCGACGAGGACGGTCGCATCGTGCACGCGCTGTACAACGTGAAGGCGACCGGCCACGTCGCCCGCCTCAGGAAGATGCTCGGCCTGGACGGCTGAGAGAAGCGGGACGGGCAGCGCACCCGGCGGCCGCGGAAGAGGCGGCGATCCGGGCGTGGGCTCGGCACGGGGGCTCAGGGCGGCGGAGCGCTCCGCTCAGTCCGCGCTCGACGCACCCGGGTCGGACGACCCGACGCCGTCCTCCTCCGGTCGCACCGGCCCCTCGATGCGCGCGGTCACGATGAGCAGGGCGAACCCGATGAGGCCCGGCGCACCGAGCGCCGCCGTGAACCACCACGGGACAGGCGTCAGCGTGAGTGACGCCAGCGCCAGCGCCACGGCCAGCACCTGGAGCACGACGCCGCCCGACCGCGCCCAGGAGCGCCCCCGAGCCACGCCCACCGCGAAGAGGAGGAGCGCCAGCACGCCGAGGAGGGTCAGCACCGTCAGCGCGAGGGCCGTCGGGAGTTCCGCCGCCTCGCCCGAGAACAGCCCGATCATCTCCCGCCCCGCGAGTCCCGCCAGCGCGATCCCTTCGAGAGCGAGAACGGCGGCGGCCGCGTAGGCGATGAGGGGTGCGCGCACGGATTCTCCTGACTTCCTCACCGTTTGAGGCCGATCGGCAAAAAACCCTTGATTTTGCTCTGCAACTGAGCAAAAATAGACATCAGTCATGTGCTCCCACAGTGGCGTGGGGCGGAATACTCCCGATCGCCGGGGTTTTTCGCATCATAAACAGGGTAGCGGACCTGAACCGCTCCCCCGAATCTCGAGCAACCGCTCACTGACATCCACACCCAAGGAGCCCTGCATGGACTGGCGCGACAAGGCCGCCTGCCTGACCGTCGATCCCGAGCTGTTCTTCCCTGTCGGGAACACCGGTCCGGCCGTCGACCAGATCGAGAAGGCGAAGGCCGTCTGCGCGCGCTGCACCGTGACCGAGATCTGCCTCCAGTACGCGCTGGAGACCAGCCAGGACTCCGGCGTCTGGGGCGGCCTCTCCGAGGACGAGCGCCGCGCTCTCAAGCGCCGTGCTGCCCGCGCCCGCCGCGCCGGCTGACCTGCCCTCACCTCTTCTCGGCGGACACCCGCCGATCTGAGTCGTACGCTCCTGCAGAGGGTGCTCTCCGCCACACCCGGGCGCCCTCCCGCGGAGATGCGCGGCGCCGGCTCTTCCCGACCGGCGCCGCGACGATGGCCGGGCCCGCGCCGCGCTACTTCTTCAGCCAGCGCAGCGGGATGTCGATGAGCACCTCGGTGCCCCCGGCCTCGCCGCCGGCGCCGTGCCAGTCGATCGTCCCGCCAAGCTCGCCCTGGATGAGGGTGCGCACGATCTGAGTGCCGAGCCCCTGGCCCACCCTGCCCTCCGGCAGTCCGTGGCCGGTGTCTCGCACGCTCACCCGCAGGTGGTCCTGCTCGCGCTGGGCGTCGATCGTCACTACGCCCTCCTGGCCGGCCAGTCCGTGCTCGACGGCGTTGGTGACCACCTCGGTCAGCGCCAGCGCCAGCGGAGTCGCGTACTCGCTCGGCAGGACCCCGAACTGCCCCGTGCGCTTCGTGTGCGCGCGCGTGTTCGGCGCTGCGGCGACCTCGGCGACGAGCTTCAGCACTCGCGCGAAGACCTCGTCGAAGTCGACCTGCTGGGTGAGCCCCTCGGACAGGGTGTCGTGCACGACGGCGATCGCCGCCACCCGGCGCATCGCCTGGCTGAGCGCCTCGCGTGCGTCATCGGACGTCGTGCGACGGGCCTGGATCCGCAGCAGGGACGCCACGGTCTGCAGGTTGTTCTTCACCCGGTGGTGGATCTCGCGGATCGTCGCGTCCTTGGTGATCAGCTCCTGCTCCTGATGGCGCAGCTCCGTCACATCGCGGCAGAGCAGGATCGCTCCGATCCGGGTGCCGTGATCCCGCAGCGGGATCGCCCTCAGCGAGACCGTCACCCCGCGCGCCTCGACGTCGGTGCGCCACGGCGCCCGCCCGGTCACCACGACGGGGAGCGACTCGTCGACCTCGCTCGAGGGCGGCACGATGCCGGCGACGACGTCCGCCAGCGACTCGCCCTCGAGCTCGTCGTCGAAGCCCATCCGGTTGAACGCCGACAGCGCGTTCGGGCTGGCGAAGGTCGTGATCCCGTCGACGTCGATGCGGATGAGGCCGTCGGAGGCGCGCGGCGCCCCCCGGCGCGGAGCGGTCGGAGCGTTGGGGTCGGGGAACTCGGCCGACGCGATCATGCGGAACAGGTCGTTCGCGCACTCCTCGAAGGTGATCTGCTGGCGTGACGGCGCCCGCGTCTCGCCGAGGTTCGTGTGCCTGGTCACCACCCCGATCACCCGCGGCGGCTCGCCCGCGGCGGACCGCTCGCGCACGATCGGCACGGCGCGAACGCGGGTGGGCGTCTCCTCGAACCAGTCCGGGGACGAGGAGTCCAGGATCGTTCCCGACTCGAAGGCGCCGCGCACCTGGGTGAGCCACTGCGGACGCACGCGCTCACCCACGATATCGCGGTAGAACAGGGTCGCCGCGCCGCTGGGACGGGTATGCGCGACGACGACGAAGGACCCATCCGCCGTCTCCACCCAGACCACGATGTCCGCGGAGGCCAGATCGGCCAGCAGCTGGCCGTCGCCGGCGAGACGGTGGAGCCATTCGACGTCACCGTCGGTCAGGCGGCCCTGGGCATGGACGATATTGCTGAGCGTCGACACCCCTCCAGCCTAGGGCCGCCGCCCCCTCCCCTCCGACGTACGCGACATCGTTCCCCCGTTCTCCGAGCGCTCACGCGGAAAGGCGGCGTTCCCTGAGCCGGTTGGCACCTCCGGCAGGGGGACTCCGAGCGCTCGACATGCTCACTGCTCTCTCCCGTCCGCACGATCCCTCACTGAAGAAGTCGCTCGCGGCGGGGAGATCCTGACAGGCGTTCTTCGTCGTCGCGCAGACCGGCACCGGAGAGTTATCCACAGGTCGGCTTCGCCCTTTTCCCCCGCCTCCGCGCGGTCCTACTGTGGCCTCACGACGATCGGGGGGAACCGATGAAACCGCAGCGCTGCGCCCAGCCGCCGGCCTCTGCACCCGAGCACCTGCCGGATCCGGTGCCCGTGCTGGAGAATCTCGCCCGGGGAGCGCTCGAGGCGCTGGCCGGGGTCCGGGAGGTCGAGCAGCTGGCGCGCTGGCTCAGCGAGGACGCCTTCGCGGCGCTCCTGAGGCGCGTGAACCTGGCCGCTCGCGCCCGCAGCGCCCGCGCACTGGGGCCGACGCGTCCGGTGTTCCAGATCCGCTCGGTCCGGTACTGCGCTCCCGCGTCGCGCGTGGTCGAAGCGGCGCTGGTCGTCGCCACCCCGCCGCGCACCCGGGCGATCGCCATCCGCCTGGAGACCGTCCCGCGCGCGGACGGCCACGGCTTCCGGTGGCGGGCCACCTCGCTGACCATACTGTGACGCCCGCATCAGAAAAACGAGGACTTGTGTCAGGATTCCCGGCCGCCGAGCGATGTACATGGTGAAGGAGGAAGCGACCGCATGTCTCACGTGTCGGCTGGCTTCGCTGACGACGGGTGAGCAGACATGGCCGAAGATGCGCCCGAGGTCCGATCTGAAGGAGAATAATGCAAACGAAACGACAGATCATATTCGGATCTGCTTTTTCACTACTGCTCGCCTTGAGCTTTTTTTCTGCTCCGGCTGCGGCAACCGATACAGCGAGCACAGATGACGCCAGCATGAATCCCATCACAAGGACTACAACTTTCTTACAAGTGCCATTCGCTACTTCCCAAAGGCTGGAAGACGCAAAGACTGTCAAGGAAGCGCTTGGCTACCCTGTGGTGGCTTATCGATTTGAGAATTTCGAGATCGTCGGAGAGTTTGCCGCTCAAGACGAGGTCGATGTGCAGACTCGTCTGCGTGACTTCGAAGATACATACGGCACTCTTCCTCAAGTAGTTTATGCCGTCATAGAAGTTCCCATTGATGTTGCAAACTACTACAATAATGTGGATGGCGTGATGACCCCAAAAATTAGCGCTCCCGGAGAAGAATTTATCGCTTCACCCATTGATCTGAAAAAAGTTGATGCTTTCCTCTCCGGTCCTCGTGATCGCCGAGAGAAAGCAATGAATGAGGAAAATATCGATTCAGAAATTCACCCGTTTGCGGCGCCCTGGCGATGGGATCCGGATTTTGCTGACATCGCTTCCCAGTCGGTTTCCGGTGGGGCCGAGATGTACTTTCAGCAGTACTACAACTGGAATGGATATACGACACACACCACTCTCCTAAACTCGTGGTATGGGTTCGAAGCCGAAGTCAACATCGAAACAACAAATTCAGCGTACCAAAGCGGTACTCGCGGAGCCGGATCGCTATGTCCGAGCGGCTACAAAGATCAGCCGTATGCAAAGAATTATTCCGGGATCTTCTGGGCGGCGTTCGTGAACACCGGAAGCGGCATGGGTGCGATGGCATCCTCAGTCGAGGCATATGCCGACTACAATGATCTACTCGATGCCTGCAACAGGAACTCCATGGCCGTCGGCATTCGCAGCCCGCAGAATATCCCCTCGCACTCCTCCGGAATGCAAGAAATCATGCTGACGATTCTTGCGCACCGCGGGGTGGACACATCAGGACCGATCTCGGGAACGATGCAGACCATCGAGGAGGACATGTGTGTGTACTGGGGATGGACAGGCCCCTCGAACACGGACTGCATGGGTGTCATGCAGCAGAGCGTCGGCGAAAGGCCGACTCTCGGTGACTGGCGCGGCTGGTGGGCTCCGAACAAGTGCTGGACCTCAAACGGGTATGGTGGCTCTGGATATCCCCCAGCCACCTACACGTGTTAGAGGAGGATGATCATAGGATCCCCTGAAAGCGCCAGCAGGAGCAGCATCTCGTGGTGGATGCTGTTCCTGCTGGCGGCATGGTCTCTGTTCCCCATTTTTCTCATGGTGGGAAGTCAGGCACTCGAAACACGAAACGGTGTTTCTTATCAGTGCCATTCAAGTTCGCCTCCGAGTTTATCCCCGGATGCCCGTTTGATCAAGGCCAGTGCAACCGTCATTCCCGCAGGCTTGGAGTGTGTTTGGGAAACAGGAGAGAGAAAGATAATAGTCACGCAGACAGGATGGATATCAGCGACTATCGGGATTGCTGGAGCAGTGGTTTGCATCTTCGCTAGCGTCTTCGCATTTTCCTTATCACGCCGCTATATCTCACTCACACCCTTAGTAGTTGCAGTACTTCTGTGGTTTGTCCTTCTAGGAAATTCTCTTAATAGAAGTTGAACCGAGGCCGCGCTCAGCGGATCGGGCCCCAGAGCTCGGGGAAGCTCGCCTCGTTGGCCTGCCGCCACAGCGCCATCCGCCGCACCGTCTCCACCTGCTCGGCGAGGTACTCCCGGATGCTCTGGGCGCCGACCATCCAGGCGCCACCAGTGCCCACCTGTGCTCCGCACAGACGTCCCGCGAAGATGAGCGCGATCACCTCCGAGGGACCCCGCCGCAGGCGGGACGCCGCCTCGTCGAGGGTGAGGAGCACCGGCACCGCCGCCGCTGATCCGCGGTCGCCCTCCCCCGGCGGACGCGCGGGCTCATCGGACGGAACGGGAAAGGACGCGGGAGGAGGGCGATCGACCATGCCGCTATTGTCATCCGCGCGGGACCGGATGGCACGGACGAATATTCTCCTGTGGATAACTCGTCCTCGTCGGGATCCGCCGAGGACGCTACTGGCGGTACCCGGCGAGGAAGTTGCCGAACCGCTCGATCGCCTCCGCGATCTCGCGCGGCTCGGGCAGCGTCACCACCCGCAGATGATCGGGGGTGGGCCAGTTGAACCCGGTCCCCTGCACCAGCAGGATGTGCTCGGCCACGAGCAGGTCGTAGATCAGCCTCTCGTCGTCGTGGATCTCGTGCACGTTCGGGTCCAGTCGCGGGAAGGCGTAGAGGGCCCCGGCCGGCTTCACGCAGGAGACGCCCGGGATCGCCGTCAGCCCCTCCCAGGCCGCGTCACGCTGCTGGTGCAGCCGGCCCGTGGGGGCGATGAGCGCATCGATCGACTGCACGCCGCTGAGCGCGGCCTGCACGGCGTGCTGCGCCGGCACGTTCGGGCACAGCCGGGTGGAGGCGAGCAGGTTGATGCCCTCGAGGAACCCGGTCGCGTGCTCCTTCGGCCCGGTGATGACCAGCCACCCCGAACGGTAGCCGGCCACACGATAGGTCTTGGACAGGCCGTTGAACGTCAGGCACAGCAGGTCGGGGGCCAGGGTCGCCGTCGGGATGTGCTCGGCCTCGTCGTAGAGGATCCGGTCGTAGATCTCATCGGAGAGCAGCAGCAGATCGTGCGCGCGCGCGATCCGCACCATCTTCTCCAGCAGCGCACGGGAGTACACCGCTCCGGTGGGGTTGTTCGGGTTGATGATGACCAGCGCCTTGGTGCGCGGCGTGATCTTGGACTCGAGGTCCTCCATGTCCGGTTCCCACCCCGCCTCCTCGTCGCAGAGGTAGTGCACCGGCGTCCCGCCGGACAGGCTGGTCATCGCCGTCCACAGCGGATAGTCCGGCGCCGGGATCAGCACCTCGTCGCCCTCGTCGAGGAGCGCCTGCATCACCATCGTGATGAGCTCGGAGACGCCGTTGCCGAGGAACACGTCGTCGGGGTCGACGGGCGGGAACCCCGGGGTCTCCTCGTACCGGCTCACCACGGCCCGGCGCGCGGAGATGATGCCCCGGCTGTCGCTGTAGCCGTGCGCGGTGGGCAGGGCGTCGAGCATGTCGCGCACGATCTGGTGCGGGGCGTGGAAGCCGAACACCGCGGGGTTGCCGGTGTTGAGCTTGAGGATCCGATGCCCCTCGGACTCCAGGCGCGCGGCCTCTGCCAGTGCCTTGCCGCGGATCTCATAGAGGACGTTGCGGAGCTTGGCGGACTGATCGAGAGTACGGGGGGCCATCAGCCAAGCCTACCCGGCCCGCTCACACGCCGGCCGTCGCCCCCGGCCCGGCTCCTGCGACCCCGGTGGCTCACTCCGCGCGGAGGAGAGAGGAGCGCCCCGCACGGGAGGAGCGCACGCCGATCCCGGACGAGAGGCACGGAAGAGGCCCGGGATCCGAGAGGATCCCGGGCCCGTCGGGAGGGACGGCGCCTTCCCGCTACTTCTTCTTCTTGGAGGCGGCGCGGCGCTGCTCGCGGTTCTGCGGGGCGGGCGCGCTCTGCTCGCCTTCGACGCGCTGCCCGAAGGCGCCGCGCGCAGCCGGGGCCGCCGGAGCCTGCGGCGCCACGGCCGGGGCCTGCGCGCGGGCCGTGTTCTGCCGCGCGGTCGCGGTGGCCTGCTGCTGCACCTGGCCGCGGTCG
>JBEBWQ010000043.1:0-12877 GCA_040392075.1 Microbacterium sp. | reverse complement strand
ACCCCACCAACGCCACCGCGTTGAGGAACCGGAGTTCCCCATGCCCCACACCACCCAGACCACCTTCACCGATCGTCACATCGGCGTCCGCCGTCCGCAGGAGATCTCTGAGATGCTCGGCGTCGTGGGCTATGCCAGCCTGGACGCGCTGGCGGACGCCGCGATCCCCGCCGACATCGCGCAGCAGGAGCCGCTCCGGCTCGCGAGCCCGCTCACCGAGCACGAGGTGCTGGCCGCGCTTCGCGCGATCGCCGCCAAGAACAGGCCACGGATCCAGATGATCGGCCAGGGCTACTACGACACGATCACGCCCGCGGTGATCCGGCGCAACATCGTGGAGAACCCCGCGTGGTACACGTCCTACACGCCCTACCAGCCCGAGATCTCCCAGGGCAGGCTCGAAGCGCTGCTCAACTTCCAGACCGCGGTGGCGGACCTGACCGGCCTGGACATCGCGGGCGCCTCGCTCCTGGACGAAGCGACCGCCGTCGCCGAGGCGGTCCTGCTCATGCGGCGCGCGAGCCGCAGGGGCGGGAACGCCCTCGGCAAGACCGTCCTCGATGCGGACCTGTTCCCGCAGTCGATCGCGATCGTGCAGGCACGCGCCGCCGCACTGGGTTTCGACGTCGAAGTGGCCGACCTGAGCAAGGGTCTTCCCGAGGGCGCCGTCAACGGGGTCGTGATCCAGCAGCCGGGCACGTCGGGGCGCGTCGGGGACGCGACGGCGCTGATCGCGGAGGCGAAGCAGCGCGGCGCGCTGGTCACGGTCGCCACGGATCTTCTGGCGCTGACCCTGATCCGCTCCCCCGGCGAGCAGGGCGCGGACATCGCCGTGGGCAGCGCCCAGCGGTTCGGCGTCCCGCTGTTCTTCGGCGGTCCCCATGCGGCCTTCATCTCGGTTCGGGCGGGTCTGGAGCGCCAGCTGCCCGGCCGCCTCGTAGGGGTGTCGAAGGACGCGTCCGGACGCGTCGCGTACCGTCTTGCGCTGCAGACGCGGGAGCAGCACATCCGCCGCGAGCGCGCGACCTCCAACATCTGCACCGCCCAGGCGCTCCTGGCCGTCGTCGCCTCCATGTACGCGGTCTACCACGGTCCGGACGGGCTCAGGGCCATCGCTGAGCGGGTGCACCGCTGCGCGCATCTCCTCGCCACGGCGCTCGACTCGGCGGGCATCGAGGTCGTCCACCAGAGCTTCTTCGACACCGTGACCGCGCGCGTGCCCGGACGAGCGGCGCACCTCGTGGCGTCGGCCGAGGCCCGTGGGATCAACATCCGGCCCGTCGACGACGACACGGTCGCGGTGTCCTGCGACGAGGTCACCACCCCCGACGCGGTGGCGACCCTCGCTCAGGTCTTCGGCGCCCGCGCCGCCACGGACGGGCCGGACAGCACCGGTCCGTCCGTGGCGCGCTTCGGCCTCGACGCCGACGCCGTCCGTCACAGCGAGTACCTTTCGCACCCGGTCTTCCACACGCATCGCTCCGAGACGCAGATGATGCGCTACATCCGGCGCCTCGCCGACCGGGACCTGGCGCTCGACCGGACGATGATCCCCCTCGGGTCGTGCACGATGAAGCTGAACGCGGCGGTGGAGATGGAGGCCATCACCTGGCCGGAGTTCGCAGGCATCCACCCCTTCGCGCCCGACTCCCAGACAGCGGGGTGGCGTGATCTCATCCGCGACCTCGAGGCGGACCTTGCGGCGATCACCGGCTACGAGCACGTGTCGATCCAGCCGAACGCCGGCTCCCAGGGCGAGCTGGCGGGCCTGCTCGCGATCCGCGGCTACCATCGCTCCCGCGGTGAGCACGAGCGCGACGTGTGCCTGATCCCGGCCTCGGCCCACGGGACCAACGCCGCGTCGGCGGTGCTGGCCGGAATGACGGTCGTCGTCGTCGGCACGGCCGCGGACGGCACGATCGACCGCGCGGACCTGGACGCCCAGCTGGCGGCCCACGCCGGCAGGGTCGCGGCGATCATGATCACGTACCCGTCGACCCATGGCGTCTACGAGGCGAACGTGCGGGACGTCTGCGACGCCGTCCACGCCGCGGGAGGCCAGGTGTACGTCGACGGCGCCAACATGAACGCGCTCGTCGGGCTCGCCCGGCCGGGTGAGTTCGGCGGGGACGTGTCGCACCTGAACCTCCACAAGACGTTCTGCATCCCCCACGGCGGCGGCGGCCCCGGTGTGGGACCCGTCGCGGTGCGCGCACATCTTGCGCCGTTCCTGCCGACCGACGCCAACGACGCGATCCCGGAGTGCGGGGGCCTGCCGGTGTCCGCCTCCCGCTTCGGCTCCGCCGGCGTCCTGCCGATCTCGTGGGCGTACGTGAAGCTGATGGGTGCGGCCGGCCTGACCGAGGCCACCCGATCCGCGCTTCTCGCCGCGAACTACGTGGCGAAGCGCCTCTCGCCGCACTTCCCGGTGCTGTACACGGATGAGGCGGGCCTGGTGGCGCACGAGTGCATCCTGGATCTCCGCGAGCTCACCGCCCGGACGGGAGTGACCGCCGAGGACGTCGCGAAGCGGCTGATCGACTTCGGGTTCCACGCGCCGACGCTGTCCTTCCCCGTCGCGGGGACGCTCATGGTGGAGCCCACGGAGTCGGAGGACCTGGCGGAGATCGATCGCTTCGTCGACGCGATGATCGCGATCCGACGCGAGATCGACGAGGTCGCCGACGGCCGGTTCGCCGTCGAGGACTCGCCGCTGCGGAGGGCCCCGCACACCTCGGCCGACGTCGTGGCGAGCCGGTGGGAGCGACCGTACACGCGGGAGCAGGGCGCCTTCCCGCACGGCACCGGGAGCGCCGACAAGTACTTCCCGCCGGTCGGACGGATCGACGCGGCGGGCGGGGACCGGAACCTGGTCTGCGCCTGCCCCCCGCTCGAGTCGTTCGCACAGCCGGACGACATTCTCGCCTTCGCCAACGACGGCCGCTCAGAGTGACGGTGTCCGGCACGCAGTCGCAGGGCTCTACGGCGACCTGAGAGATTCCTGGGGAGGGCCTGCTCCTGCGGCGCCGCCCGAGGAAGGACGCGATCCTCCGAATCCCCGTCCGCGCGGATCCCCTCAGCCGCGTGCCGTCCACCACGCCCGCAGGCGCGCCTCGGCGTCCTCCGGGCCCACGACGCCCTCGTCCAGGCGCAGGTCGAGGAGGAAGCGGTACGCCTCGCCCACCTCCCGTCCGGGGGGAATGCCCAGGATGCGCTGGATGTCGTTGCCGTCGAGCTCGGGCCGGAGCGCATCGAGCTCCTCCTGCTCGCGGAGGGCCGCGATCCGGGACTCGATGTCGTCGTAGGCGCCCGCCAGGCGCGCAGCCTTGCGCCTGTTGCGGGTGGTGACGTCGGCACGGGTGAGGATGTGCAGCCGCTCCAGCAGGTCGCCGGCGTCGCGCACGTAACGGCGCACCGCGGAATCGGTCCATGCGCCCTCGGCATAGCCGAAGAAACGCAGGTGCAGCTCGACGAGGGTGGAGACCGCGTCGATCGTCTCGCCGTCGAAGCGCAGCGCCTGCAGGCGCTTGCGGGCCATGCGGGCGCCGACCACGTCGTGATGGTGGAAGGTGACCGCGCCCCCCGGCTCCAGCTTGCGGGTCCGGGGCTTGCCGATGTCGTGCAGGAGCGCGGCGAGACGCAGTGCGACGTCCGGCTCGGCCCCCGGATGGCGGGCGTGCTCCAGCGCGATCGCCTGTCGGAGCACGGTGAGGGAGTGCTCGTAGACGTCCTTGTGATGGTGGTGCTCGTCGACCTCGAGCTTCAGCGCCGTCACCTCGGGGAGGAACTCGTCGATCAGGCCCGTCTCCACCAGCACCCGCACGCCGCGCGCCGGATCGGCCGTCTGGAGCAGCCGGACCAGCTCGCCCTGGATGCGCTCGGGGCTGACGATCGCGAGGCTCTCGCGCAGCCCGGCCATCGCGGCGAGGGTGCTCTCCTCGATGTCGAAGCCCAGCTGCGCGGCGAACCGCGCGGCGCGCAGCATGCGCAGGGGGTCGTCCCCGAAGCTCATCGCCGGATCGATGGGGGTGCGCAGGACCCCGGCGACGAGGTCCTCGACACCGCCGGTCGGATCTATCAGGCGCACCGCCGGCACGCTCAGCGCCATCGCGTTCACGGTGAAGTCGCGGCGCATCAGGTCGCCGTCGATCACGTCGCCGAAGTCGACCACGGGCTTGCGGGTCGTCCCGTCGTAGCTGTCGGCACGGTAGGTGGTGATCTCCACCTGCTCGCGCTGCACGCGGGCCCCGATCGTGCCGAAGGCCCGGCCGATGTCCCACTGCGCGGTGGAGAGGGGGGTGACGATCCGGAGGATGTCGTCGGGACGGGCGTCCGTGGTGAAGTCGAGGTCGTGCGTCTCGCGCCCGAGCAGCGCGTCGCGCACCGGCCCGCCGACCACGGCCAGCTCGAAGCCCGCCTCCGCGAAGGCCGAGGCCAGAGTCGCCACTATCGGGGATTCGGCGAGCGCCCGGAGACGCGCGAGACCCTCGACCATGTTGAGCATGGGTTCCAGCGTACCGGCGGGGCCGGGCGCCCCACGGCCTCAGGAGCCGATCACCCCGCGATCTCGTCCAGATAGGCACGGGACTGCACCCGGAGGACGAGGACCATCACGGTGACGCCAACGAGAGTGACGATCGCCAACGCGATCAGGCCGCTGTCCGCCGGCCCCGGTTCCAGTAGGTAGACCGGGATCACGATCATCAGCATGACGAGGGTCTGGATCCCGGCGAAGACGAGGAAGAAGCGGGTGCGACGCCTGCCCAGTTCGCGCATCGCCGCCTCGATCCGCGCCTCCTGGGAGTCGTCGTCGAGCGTCATCTCCCCGCGAGAGCGAGGGCCGGACCGTCCACGGGGTCGGGGAGCGGACGGAGTCTCGATCCCCGTCTCGCTCGCTCACCGCCTATCGTGGACTCGGACCGACGATCTCCACCCGCACCGCAGAGGAGTCCCCATGCCACGCATCTTCGCGTCCGTCGACGAGTTCGCCGCAGCCACCGGCACCGAACTGGGCACCAGCGAGTGGATCGAGCTCAGCCAGGAGCGGATCGATGCCTTCGCAGAGGCGACCCTGGATCGCCAGTGGATCCACACGGACCCCGCTCGCGCGGCGGACGGGCCGTTCGGTTCGACGATCGCGCACGGCTATCTCACGCTGTCGCTGATCCCCCATCTGCTGGATCAGATCTTCCGTGTCGAGCACCTGGCGGCGCTGGTCAACTATGGTGCGGAACGACTCCGCTTCCCGAGCCCGGTTCCGGTGGGAAGCCGGGTGAGGGCGCACATGTCGCTCACGGAGGCCGTGCCGATCAGCCTCGGAACCCGGGCGACGATCGCCGTGACCGTCGAGCGTGAGGGCCACGACAAGCCCGCTCTCGTCGCCGAGCTCGTGTTCGTCCTGTCCCCGGCCTGATCCGCGACCCCGATGCTCCTCGGCGCGACGGGAGCAGCAGACCGTCAGGGGACGGGGGCCTCACGCACCGACTCAGCCTCGCCGGTGCCCTATGAGATCGCGTCGCCCTGGACGGGACCCTCCGTGTTCGGCTTCCAGCCGAGGGCCGGGGCGACATGGGTCGCGAACGACTCCAGGACGTGGAGGTTGTAGTCCACGCCCAGCTGGTTGGGGATCGTCAGAAGAAGGGTGTCGGCGGCCATCACGGCCTCGTCGGCCTTCAGCTGCTCGATGAGCACATCGGGCTCCGCGGCGTAGGTCTTGCCGAAGGTGGAGCGGAAGCCGTCGATCACGCCGATCTGGTCGTGCCCGTCCGCCGACCCGCGTCCGAAGTAGGCGCGGTCGCGGTCGTCCACGAGGGGGAAGACGCTCCGGCTCACCGAGACCCGCGGGGCGCCGGTGTGCCCGGCTTCGCGGTAGGCGGCGCGGAAGAGATCGATCTGCTCGCGCTGCAGCTCGTGGAACGGACGTCCGGTCGCCTCGGTGAGCAGGGTCGAGCTCATCAGGTTCAGGCCCCGCCGGCCCGTCTCCTCCGCCGTGGCGCGGGAGCCCGAGCCCCACCAGATGTGGTCGCGCAGCGTGGCCGACCGCGGCTCGATCGGCAGACGGTGCCCCGGCCCGACCATCTGCGGGTCCCCGTCGACCATCGGCTCGCCGTCGATCGCCCGGAGGAACAGCTCGAACTTCTCCCGCGCGATGTCCGCGCCCCTCGGGTCCTCACCATAGTAGCCGAAGGCCTCGTACCCGCGCAGGGCCGTCTCCGGTGACCCCCGGCTCACGCCCAGCGCGATCCGGCCCTCGGCGATGAGGTCTAGGGCGGCGGCCTCCTCCGCGAGGTACAGGGGGTTCTCGTAGCGCATGTCGATGACCCCGGTCCCCACCTCGATCCGGCGGGTCCGGGCCGCCATCGCCGCGAGCAGCGGCATGGGGGAGGCGGCCTGACGGGCGAAGTGGTGCACCCGCACGGCCGCGCCGTTCACGCCGATCTCATCGGCGGCGACGGCGAGATCGATGCTCTGGCGCAGCATGTCCCCGGCGCTGCGCGTCTGCGAGCCGGAGAGGGGACCGTAGTGCCCGAAGGAGAGGAATCCGAAAGCCTTCATGATTCATTCAAACGCATAAACATCGGGGGATATTCCGGCGTCCGCCGAAACGTCGTCAGTCCTCCGCGGGGCGCAGGAAGCCGTCGATCGTCAGCCTCCGCAGCCGCGGCTCCAGATCGGCGTACAGCTCCGCCACCGGCACCTCGAACAGGTCGGCGAGCGCCTGCACGATCTGCGCGACGGTGAGCTCGCCGTCGCAGGCGCCGACGAAGGCGGCGAGCGCGGGATCCACCGACAGCACGCGTCCGAAGCCGCCGCCCTGGCGCAGCTCGATCACCTGCGGGTCGCCGGCGCCCGGCAGGTAGTGGCGCGCCTCGGTCACGTCGGGCGCGCACAGGAGCGTCGCGGGCAGGCCCTCCGCCAGACGCTCGACCGCGGCGATCCCCTCGCCCAGCGCCCGGCCGGGAGCGGACAGGGGACCGGTGATCCGCTCGATCCGCACGAACTCCTGACGCGCGCGGGCGTCCCGCTCGGCCGACCGCGGCCGTCGCAGCAGGATGGAGCCGAAGCCGACGGCCTCCACCTCGCGCGCCGCGAAGTCGTCCAGCCAGGCGCCGAGCAGAGGGGAGAACCCGTCGTCGCGGGGAGTGGTGCCGCCGTCGCGGATCCACAGCTCGGCGTAGCCGGTGGGGGTCATCCGGTCGCGCTCGACCACCCAGGCGTCCATCCCCTCGGCCACCCAGGAGCGCACGCGATCGAGCCCGGCGACCCCGCCTCGGGACTCCCAGTTGCCCAGCAGCTGCGCGACGCCGCCCGGGGCGAGATGGGCGGGGAGGGCCCGCACGACCCGCTCCACGAGGGCGTCGCCCACGAGGCCGCCGTCGCGGTACTCGTAGGACGGAACCGCCTCGGCCCGCGGCGTGATGACGAAGGGCGGGTTGGAGACGATGAGGTCGAACTCCTCCCCGGCGACGGGCTCGAACAGGCTCCCGCGCCGGAAGACGATGTTCGCCACCCCGTTCAGCTCCGCGTTGAACGCCGCGTAGGCCAGGGCACGCGCGGAGATGTCGGTGGCGACGACCTCCCGGGCGTGACGGGCCAGGAGGAGCGCCTGGATGCCGCATCCGGTGCCGAGATCCAGCGCCCGGTCCACCGTCGCGGGGATCACCAGCTCGGCGAGGGTCCGCGAGGCCCCGCCCACCCCGAGCACGTGATCCTCGGGGAGCGCGGTGCCGAGCACCGTCTCGTCCAGGTCGCTGGCGATCCACCACTCCCCCACTCCGTCGGCGTCGACGAAGGACTGCGGATGCAGCAGCGCGACCGGCGTGAGGGTCTCCCCCTCCTGTGCGGCCAGGCCCAGAGCCACCAGGCCTGCAGCGCCGACGGTGGGAAGGGCGATGTCCACGCGACTGCGCGGCTGCGGCAGCGCGAGGATCAGCAACCGGCCGAGGGTCGCCAGCGGGTCCCGCCGATCCCCCAGGGCGCGGAGGATCGGATCGCGCACCCCGCGGCCGAACGCGTCGTCCGCCTCGTCCCCCCACATCCGCCGGAGCGCCTCGGCATGGAAGTCCGCGGCGCGCAGATCAGCGGCGAGCGCTGCGCAGAGGGCGGGGTCGGCGGAGGGAACAGGGGCCACCGCGCCAGCCTACGCCGTTCGCCGCCAGGGCTCGGAGGCGGACGGCGGGGTGCCGCGGGTGCCATCAAGCCCCTCCTCTCCTTTCCGGAGCATCCGGGCACAAGAGTCGCATCACCCGATCCCTGACCCCGGGGTCGCCGTGCGGCCCACCCGTTCGCCGCCGACGGGGTGGCCACCGGCTCGCGGAGGACGGCCCCGGCCCGCGCCGGGATCGTCGTCGGAGGGACCGGACGGAGCGCCCCTCGTCGACGGGTTTCCCCTCCCCCGCAGAGCCTTCAGGATGAGGACGGGTGCGCCGCCTAGAATCGCTGCTCAGGAGCAGACGGCCCCTCCGTCGCCCGAGGAAGCTCATGACCTGGATCACCCCCCGACCCGGCCGGCGCGCGTCTCTGCGCCGTCGGACCCGCCTCGGCATCGCCGGTGTGGCGGTCCTCGCGGGACTCCTCGGCGGTGTCCTCGCGCCCTCTCTCGGCTTCTCCCCGATCTCGGCGGCAGCGGCGGAGGAGAACGCGGAGGACCCCGCGGACGCGGTCGTCACGGTCGCCCTGGCCGCCGGCGACCACGGGCGGATCGCTCCGGGTGCCGGTGTAACGGCGGCGGTGACCGTGACCAACGGCACGGAGGAGGAGATCGGCGCCTCGCGCGTCACTCTAGAGATCAGCCGCACCCCCCTCACCAGCCCGGCCGCCCTGACCGCGTGGCTGGAGACCGGGGACGCTCCGGCGTCCTTCTCCGCCCTCGGCACGCTCCCCCTCCCCGCCCTGCCGCCCGGGGAGGCGCAGCGGACGGGGCTCTACCTCCCCGATGAGGAGCTCGTGCTGACCGTCCCGGGCATCTATCCCCTGCGGGCGGGTCTCAGCGGCGTCCGCGGGCCCTCATCGACGGCGCGCACGGTGCTGGTCGTCGCCGATGAGGGACGGCAGCCCGAGATCGCCGTCCTCGTGCCCCTCACCGCGACGCCCCAGTCCGGCACCCTCCTCACCGCGACCGAGCTGACGGCGCTGACCGCACCCGATGGAGCACTGACGGAGAGCCTCGATGCGGTGGCCGGCTCCCGCGCCGTGCTCGCGGTGGACCCCGCGATCCTCGCCGCCATCCGCGCGCTGGGCACCTCCGCGCCCCCGTCGGCGGAGGCCTGGCTGAGCCGCCTGGAGGCGCTCCCCAACCAGCGCGTGCTCCTCCAGTTCGGCGACGCGGACGCCACCGTCCAGGCCCGGGCGCAGCTGACGACCCTGCTGCAGCCCACCACGCTGTCCCCCTTCCTCGATCCGGCGGACTTCCTCCCGGTCCCCGCGACGGGTGCCGACTCGCCGGCCTCCTCCGCCTCCCCGTCGCCGCTGCCCTCCCCCTCCGCCAGCCCGGAGGCGCCGGATTCCCCCGAGCCATCGGATTCCGACGACGAGCAGCCCTCGCTGCCCTCCTCCGACGACCTCACCGCGCTCCGCCTGGCCGAGACCGACGTGCTCTGGCCCCGCGGCGACGTCTCCGAGGCCGACCTCGCGGCGTTCGACTCCTACCTGGGCGGCTCCGCCTGGACGATCCTGCCCAGCACGCGCGTGACCGGCCCCCCGGAGGCGCCGGACGCACGCGGGACGCACGCGACGATCTCCGGCCATCGGGTCCTGATCGCCGAGTCCGCCGCCTCGGACATCCTCTCCCGTGCGACGGCGACAGACGATCCGGATGCCCGGGACGGCCTGATCGCCGTCGCTCTGGCCCATCTGCGCCTCTCCGACGAGGGGCGGGACGGACCGCTCCTCGTGGCGCTGGACCGCAGCGATCCGAGCGGCGCCGACACCACGGTCCCGGGACTCGCCGCCGTCATCGGCGCGCTGGAGCGCTTCGGATCGCCGACCACGCTGGATGGGCTGCGCCAGTCCCCGGCCCTCGAGCTCACCCTCGCCGAGGAGACGGGATCCGCGCCGGGCCTCCCCACCGCCGGCGAGCGCGCCACGTCCCTGCAGGCGCTGCTGGAGGATGAGACCCGCCTGCGCGACTTCTCCTCGATCATCGAGGATCCGGCGCTGCTCTCCGCGCCCGAGCGCATCGAGATCCTCCGCCTCATCGCGGTGGGAGCCGAGCCGCAGGACTTCGACGACGCCGTCGCCGCGCACCGTGCGGCGACCGAGGAGACGCTGCACTCGGTCAGCGTGCAGCCGCCGAGCCGGGTGCAGCTGATCTCCAGCGAGAGCGACCTGCCCGTCTGGGTGCGCAACGGCCTGCCGTGGCCGATCTCGGTCACGCTGGAGGCGCGCCCGTCCGACGGGCGCCTGGAGGTGCAGCGCTTCACCTCGATCGAGGGGCAGGGGGCCAGCAACACCCGCGTCCGCGTCCCGATCGAGGCACGCGTCGGCTCCGGGGAGGTGACCGTGCGCTTCGCCCTGACGAGTCCGACCGGGGTGCCGATCGGCTCCCCCCAGGTCGCGAACGTCACCGTGCGCGCCGACTGGGAGACCATCGGCATCAGCGTGTTCGGGGGCCTCATCGCGCTGCTGCTGGCCGTGGGCGTCGTCCGGACGATGCGGCGGCGCCGACGGGAGCAGCGGACCGCCGTCGCCGACGGGGAGACGGGCGCCGACGATACCGGCCTGGCAGATGGTGCCGGACGGGCGGACGATGCCGAGCAGACGGACGATGCCGGCCCGAGCGGGGAGCGCGGATGAGCGGCCTCGGGCGCGCCAGCACCCTGCTCGCCGCCGGGACGATCGTCTCCCGCGTCACCGGTCTCCTGCGCACGATCGTCCTGGTGAGCGTGATCGGCTCCCAGGCGTCGGCCGCGGCCGACGCCGTCGGCGTCGCCAACCCGCTGCCCAACGACGTCTTCTCCCTCAACTCGGTGGGCATCCTCACCGCGGTGATCGTGCCGCAGATCGTGCAGGCCAGCCGCGGCGAGGACGGCGGCAACGCCTTCATCTCCAAGCTCTTCACCCTCGGCACCGTCGTGCTGCTGGGCGCCACGGCCCTCGCGATGCTGGCCGCCCCCCTGCTCGTGCACCTCATCGTCGCCGAGGGGACGCCGGCGCAGACAGCCCTGGCCACGGCCTTCGCCTACTGGTGCCTCCCCCAGATCTTCTTCTACGGCCTCTACGCCCTCGTCGGCGAGACCCTGAACGCCCGCCGCATCTTCGGCCCCTTCGCCTGGGCGCCGATCGTGAACAACGTGATCTCGATCGCGGGGTTCCTGGTGATCATGGCGCTCTACGGCGGGGATCTCACCCGGGTGGACGACTGGACCCCCGACCGGATCGCCCTCCTCGGCGGCACCGCCACGTTCGGCATCGTCGCGCAGGCCGCCGTGCTGCTGCTGTTCTGGCGCTTCACCGGCCTGCGGCTGCGGCCCGACTTCCGCTGGCGCGGGGTGGGCCTGGGCAACATCGCGCGTCTTGCCGGCTGGACCTTCCTCATGGCGCTGGTGAGCCTCACCGCCGGGCTCATCCAGAACCGGATCGCCTACGCCGCCTCCGGGGAGGGGGCCTCGGTCGCGGTGATGATGAACGCCTGGCTCATCTTCATGCTGCCGTACTCGATCATCGTGATGTCCATCGGGACGCCCTACTTCACCCAGCTCAGCGAGCACGCCGCCGCACGCCGCGACGACGACGTCCGGCACGACATCGGCGCCAGCATCCGCACCCTGGGCCTGTTCCTGATGGCGGCCCTGGCCGCGATCGTCGCGGCCGCCGTGCCGGCCTCGCGGGTCTTCACCAACTCCGCCGAGGACGCCCAGGCCGCCTCGATCGTGCTGCTGTGCTACCTGGTGTGCCTCGTGCCGCTGGCGGTGCTGTTCATCGTGCAGCGCACCTTCTACGCCTACGGAGACACCCGCACGCCGTTCTTCTTCACCCTGATGCAGGCGACGCTGACGGTCGCCACCGCGATGATCGCGGGCACCGTCTCCGCCTCGATCGACGACGTGCGCTTCCTCGCCGCGATGATCGCGCTGGGGCAGGCCCTCGCCACCACCGTGCAGACCGTCGTCGCGACCTGGCTGCTGCACCGCCGGCTGGGCGGGATCGGCACGGTGCGGTGGATCCGTTCGCTCCTGGTCTTCGCGCTGGCCGCCCTTCCCGCGGGTCTGGCCGGCTACGGCACCTTCCTCCTCCTCGGCGGACCCGGCGGCTGGACCACGCTCGACAAGCTCTACGGGGCGGTGGGCGCCGGCATCATCGGCGTCGTCGTGCTCATCGTGTACCTGGGGGTGCTGGCGGTCCTCCGGGTTCCCGAGCTCGCCACCGTGGGCGCGCTGGTCCGGCGCTTCCGGCGGTGACCCGCACCCGGCTCTCACCCTTCCCCGCCCCCTCAGGGCTCCTGAGCTCACACACCCTCACCCACGGCACCCCCTAACTTTCCCCGAATCGTCGTATCCGCCGATGGTGGCGACACTTTGCGGCGAGTCGGCGCTCGAACGAGATCGCAAAGTTTCCCCGAAGTGTCGTGTCCCGCGAGGAACACGGCATAGTGCGGCAACTCAGTGAAGGCCCGAGGGCTCGACGGGGAGGCTCGCGCAGTGTTACCTCTCCGCCCCGGGAATATGCCGCGACTAGCATGGGTTGAGTCGGTCGAACGGACCGGTCGAACGAGGAGAGCGCATGCGTCAGGTCATCATCATCGGTTCCGGTCCCGCGGGATTCACCGCCGCGATCTACGCGGCCCGGGCTGAGCTGCAGCCGCTCCTCATCGCGAGCTCCGTCGAGGTCGGCGGCGAGCTGATGAACACCACCGACGTGGAGAACTTCCCCGGCTTCC
>JBEBWQ010000042.1:0-13376 GCA_040392075.1 Microbacterium sp. | reverse complement strand
CGTCCGGGGCCGGGTGACCCTGGGGCATTGGACGCACGTCGGCGCTGTTCACGCCACGGCACTTCCTCCGTCCGCGACCTTCCGGTCCCGGTTGCCGAGCCTGCCGAAGCACTCGTCGAAGGGGCGCACCACTGTTCTTCTGTCAGCCCGCCGCTCCGGGGAGAGGCGGAGGCCGACTCCCGCCGGACATGGCGGGACCCCCGTGAGGAGGTGTCGGTTGTCTGTTCTTCTGCCCGCGGCCTAGAATCCGGGCCCTCGGAGGAGCCGCCGTCTATGCACTGCCCTGGCAGTGATCCGGCGCGCGCGAACGCACGACGGAATGTGGAACTGGTCTAGTCTACGTGCACCCCGGGCGTGTCGCAAACCCGGGCGTGTCGCGCGACGCGGCGTGTCGGGGCCGGGGATTCCCGGCGTCCGAAGCGCTCCCTTCGCGGCTCGCCTCCGCACGGGGCGCGCATACAGACCATCGCAAGGCGGATGGAGGAGGATGGGTGCAGCCGATCCCGACCGCATCGGCCCGACGAATCCTCCGGGAGCCCCATGCCGAACGATCTGTGCACCTGCGGGCATGCGCGCGAGGCGCATGAGCACTACCGCCGCGGCTCGGACTGCGCGCTCTGCCCGCCCGGGGCGTGTGCGCGGTTCCGATCGGATCGCCGCTCCTCCGGCGTTCCGGTGCCGTCCCCCGCGCCCCTCCCCGAGTAGCCGCCCCGATCGGCTCCCGCCGCGGAGCCGGCTCAGGGGACGCCACGGAACACGGTCACGTCTCCGGAGTGCCAGTTCGCGGCCAGCAGGGCCGGCCGGCCGTCGCCGAACAGATCGGCCACGGTCACGGCGAACGGCGTGAGCGGTGCGGGGATCGTCACGGCCGGCGCGAAGGACAGCGGGCCGGTCGCGTACAGGATCGACAGGGATGTCGGCTCCGCGCCCTCCGGGTAGTTGCCGTGCGTGTTCGCGGTGACGATGTCCAGCAGCCCGTCCCCGTCGAGGTCGGCGATCGCCGCCGCCTTCGGATGCGGGCCCACCTCGAAGAAGACCGTCTCGTCGAAGGTCCCGTCGCCGCGGCCGCGCAGCACCCCGACCGTGTTCCCGTTCTCGGCGGTGACGACCAGGTCGTGCCGCCCGTCCGCGTCCAGGTCGGTGAGCCGGATGTTGTGCGGACCGAGGCCCGACCAGTACTCGACGGGCGGCAGGAACGACCCGGCGCCGTCGTTCCGCAGCACCATCACCCGGTTGGAGCCGTAGGCGGCGACGGCCAGGTCCGGCATCCCGTCGCCGTCGAAGTCGGCCGACACCAGCGAGTGCCCGGCGTTGCCCGCGGCGAACAGCTCGACGCCCGCGAAGGTGCCGTCTCCGTTTCCGCGCAGGACGCCGACGTCGTCGCCGCCCCAGCACGCCACCGCGATATCGACGACGCCGTCGCCGTCGAGGTCGACGATCTCGACCTCATGCGGTCGCTCGCAGGCCTCGTACGCGGTGCCGGCGTCGAACCCGCCATCGCCGTCCCCGCGGAAGACGGTGACGTCGATCCCCTCGAGCGAGTCCTGGTTCGCCGAGACGATGTCGAGCACGCCGTCGCCGTCGACGTCCGCCACGGCGGCGTACTTCGGGAACGTGCCGGGCCCGGTGGGCAGGTGCGTCACCTGGGGGAAGGATCCCGGTGCCGCGGCGATCGCCACGGCGATCGCATCGAGACCGGGGACCGCGGCCACGACGTCGAGCACGCCGTCGCCGTCCAGGTCGGCCGTCGTCACGGAGTGCGTCCGCTGACCGGTGGCGATCGCGCCGACCTGGGCGAACGGCAGCTCGGCGGGCTCTTCCGGCTCTTCCGGCTCCTCGGGCTCCTCCGGCTCTTCGGGCTCCTCCGGCTCCGTCGGCTCGCCGAGAAGCGTGCCGTTGCACGACAGCCGCGCATCGGCCCACACCGCGTGGTCCCAGTACGGGTCGTCGCCGGCGTCCCCGACCGCGAGCGTCAGCGTGGCGACGCCGGCGACGCCCACGATCAGCGGGATCCCCGGATCGGCCCCGGCGACCACCGGCGAGGTGTAGAGCGGGACGCCGTCGCCGAGCACCGTGAACACGACCGTGCCGTTCGCGCCCACCGAGTCGTCGATCCCGAGGACCGCGCCGAACTGGGTGCAGACGCCGTCCAGCGCCACCGACACGCTCGACGCGGCGTGCACGCCCAGCCCGCGCACGAACGCCGCGCCGCCGACGACGATGGGCACGCCGTCGCCCTCGGCCTCCTCCCCGTTGCTGGTGTCCCGCTCCACCGGGCCCCAGCCGTTGCTCGCCTCCGCGAACTCGAGGTCCGAGAGGTAGGTGAGATCGTCGAAGCCCGCCGGAGGCGGCTCCAGCAGGGTGCCGTTGCAGGACAGGCGGGCATCCGCCCACACCCCGTGATCCCAGTACGGGTCGTCCCCGGCGTCCCCGACCTGGAGGGTGAGCGTCGACACGCCCGCGACGTCCACGATCACCGGCACGCCCGCCTCCCCGCCGCCGATGACGGGCGAGGTGTACAGCGGGGTGCCGTCGCCGAGCACGGTGAACACCACCGTGCCGTTGGCGCCGACGGTGTCGTCGATCCCGAGGGTGGCGCCGAACTGGGTGCAGACGCCGCCGTCCAGCGCGACCGAGACGCTCGAGGGCGCGTGCACGCCGAGACCGCGGGCGAACGTCGTCCCGCCGAGGGAGATCGGCGCGCCGTCGTCGGCGGCGTCCTCCCCGTTGCTCGTGTCCCGCTCCACCGGGCCCCACCCGTTGCTCGCCTCCGCGAACTCCAGCTCGGACACGTACGTCAGGTCCGCGAAGCTCGCCGGCGGCGTGCTCGTGCTCGCCTCGACTCCGCTGAAGAGCGCGGTGGTCGGCGGGTAGGAGCCGTGCGCGGAGACCGCCAGCCCGATCAGATCGTCGCTCGCGGCCGGCCAGCTCCGCGTGCCCAGGACCTGCCAGTCCCCCGCCTCGGCCGCGGCGAAGAGCGTCACCTCGTCGCCCTCCCGGACGATGCGGAGCCAGGGCAGGTCCTCGGAGCGGCGCTCGACGACCACGGTCTCCTCCCCGGCCGCCGCACGCTGCGAGGCCAGGGTGCCCTCGCCCTCCGACAGCGCGACCGACAGGTGCGCCGCGTCGGCGGCCAGTCCCCGGCGGAGCATCAGCCCGGCCCGCGCCCAGGCGTCGGCGGCGGTGATGTCGTCCACGCGGGCGACCACCTCGAAGTCTCCCGGTGCGGACCGGTACACGTAGCGGAACTCGTCCTGCGCGCCCCAGACGTCGCCGCCGCCGACGGAGACCGCGGCGACGCCCTCGTGCAGCGTCGCGGATCCGGGATCGTAGACCGGGCCGATCGTGCGGGTCTGCCAGGGGGCGTCCAGGACGTCAGCCGGCAGCACGGAGACGGGGAGCTCGGCGGTGGCGGCCGCGCCCAGGGCATCCCGGGCGGTGAGCACCACCGTGTACTCGCCCGGGGATTCGAACGGCAGCACCGGCGTCGGCCCGGTGCCGATCACGGCACCGTCGACCGCCCACTCGTAGACGAGCTCGTCGCCCTCCGGGTCGGAGCCCGTCGCGGTGGCGTGCACCGTCAGCGGCGCCGGACCGCTCGTCGCGGAGTGGGAGACGATCGAGGTCGTCGGCCCGTGGTTCTCGTACCGCACGCCGAAGGACGTCGGCCCGACCCCGGCGGTGAAGGTCCGAGAGCGCTCGGTCACCCCGTCCGACCAGCCGGCGAAGGTGCGGTGGTTCTGGATCGCGGCGACCGAGAGCGTCTGGTGCGACCCCGCGATCGGGCGGATGATCGCCGGTCCCTCGATGCGCAGGCCCTCGTCCTCATAGCTGAGGGACATCCCCACCGGATCGGTCAGCACCGTGTAGGCGATGCGGTGCGGGCGCAGCTCCTCGCACACCGTGTCCCGCAGGCCCGAGCCCGCCGTCACGGTCAGGCACAGCTCGTACCAGGTCTCGTCGCCGTGCTCGTCGACCTCGAAGGATCCGACCGTTGCGTACGGATCCGCGGGATCCGCCTCCCACACCGGGGTGGCGTAGTGCACGTGCTGGTTGTGACCGAGGCGCAGCTGCCAGCTGTGGTCTTCCGCGGGGATCGGATCGTCCAGGGCCGTCCCCCGCCCAGAGAAGGTGATGACGTCGCCCACGGCGTACGCCTCCGGCAGCGGGTCGATGTGGGCGAGCGGCGGGTCGGCGCCCACGGTGACCACGATCGACGCCTGCGCGCTCTGGCCGAACATGAGGTCCTCGGTGACGGTCAGCGTCACCTCGTAGACCCCGGACTCGGTGAACACGTGCCCCGGCTCCATCTCGGCGGAGGGGGCGGAGCCGTCCCCGAAGTCCCAGGAGTAGAGCAGGGGCGTGGCGTCCGCGTCGTAGGAGCCCGCCGCCGAGAAGGCGACCTCCAGAGGGGCCACGCCCGCAGTCGGGGTCGCCGTGGCGACGGCCGTCGGCGGGACGTTGCCCTCGCCGACGTAGCGGATGCGGCGCACCTCTCCCCCGGAGGCCGAGTACTTCACCCAGTAGAGATTGGTGTCCGGGCCGGCCATCACCTGCACCGGTCCGGAGCCGCCGCTGGTGTCGACGGCGAAGGGGAGCACGCCGCCGACGGCGCCGGAGTCGTCGACGGTGAGGGCCCGGATCCAGCGGCGGTCGTAGTCGGCGATGAACAGAGCGCCACGGTACTGCTCCGGGTAGACGGATCCGGCGTAGAAGGCGCCGGCGTTCGCGGAGGCGCCCCCGCCGGAGTGGTCGTAGGAGAAGCGCGGCGCGGTGACGGCGGACAGACCCTGCGCATACAGCGCGGCGCACGCCGGCTCGGTGCCGACGTTGGTGGCGTACGTCGCCTGGACCAGGCTCGTGGTCGAGGTCGACTCCACCCCGGAGACCGCGCCGCCCTCGTAGCAGGGCCAGCCGAAGTTCGCGCCCTTGCCCGTGTTGATCTCCTCCCAGGTCCCCCAGCCGACGTCGCCCACCCAGGCGGCGCCGCCCGTCGGCTCGATCGCGAGACGGAAGGGGTTGCGCAACCCGTACGACCAGACCTTCGAGCGGTTGGAGTCGGGGGCCGCCGGATCGAAGAAGGGGTTGTCGGGCAGCCCGCTGCCGGTCTCCGGATCGATCCGGAGCACCTTGCCCGCCAGCGAGTCGAGGTCCTGCGCGAGCATCGCGCGCGGATCGGGCGCGTTGTAGTTGGCGCCGTCGCCGTTGGTGACGAAGAGGGACCCGTCCGGGGCGAAGGCGACGGTGCCGATGGTATGGGAGTTCTCGTCCGAGCCGAGGCAGTCCTCGATCGGGGTGCCCGCCATCGTCCCGCCCGTCATGCACGACACCGTGGCCGGGTCGCGGCCGTCGTCCTCGTTGCCGATGTTCTCCCGGGTGCTGGCGGTGCCGACCAGGATGAGCCCCGACCCGGCGACGGCGGTGGTGTAGCCGGTCGCCGCGTCCGCGGTGAACCGCTCCACCCGGGCCACCCTACCGGCCACCGGCCACCCCTGGTCCTGCGAGGTCCCCGGCGGGTCGTAGGTGTAGGCGAGGTAGAGATAGGGCTGCGCGGGGAACTGCGGGTGGACGGTCAGGCCGAGCAGTCCCCGGTCATCGTTGTCGTGGACGATCTCCGACAGGTCGATGAACGGATCCTCGCGCAGCGCGCCGTCGACGACGACCCGCACGACACCGGACTTCAGCGCGATGAACATGTCTCCGCCCGGGATGAAGCTCACCGCCGTCGGGAAGGGCAGGTCTCCCACCACCCTCTCGTCGACGAACCCCGGCGGCAGTCCCGTCAGCGCCGCCTCCGCCGTGTCCGGCTGCCAGGGCGCGACGACCGCGGAGGCGGCCAGCACGACCCCGAGCATCCCGGCGAGGGCGATCCGCCGGCTCCGGCGCGGGGGCCGGGGAGGGGAGAGGTTCGGGTCACGGGTCATGCGATCTCACCGCCTTGCGTCGTGTCGCGCCGGCCTGTCGCCGTGCGCGATGATCCGGAGGAGGCCGTACGCGACGGCCCCGAGGCCCGCGGCGACAGCCCATAGGCACCGTTCAGCGCGGAGACGACCGCCTCCGGGTCCGTGGCCGCCCGCATCCAGGCGCGCCCCGCCGCCGCCAGCGCGGCGCGGCGCGGGGTGTCCTCGAGCAGCTCCCGGATCGTCGTGGCCGCGTCGAGGGGGTCCTCGGGGACGGTCGCGACGATCTGCGCCGCGCGCTCGCCGAGCCCGGCGGCGATGTACGGCGAGACGGCGCACGGCGTCCCCTGCGCGAACGCCTCCAGCAGCGCCACCGACATCCCCTCCCAGCGCGAGGGCTGGAGATACAGGCTCGCCTGCGCGAGCACGGCGGCCTTCTCCGCGCCCTGCACCGGGGCGGAGAAGGAGAGGTTCGCGGGGGCGCCGGCGATGAGGCGGCGCGCCCGGCCGGGCGCGTTCCCGTCGTAGTCGCCGTGCACGGTGAAGCGGACCCGGGGAAGAAGGCGCGCGATCTCCGCCAGCCGGTCCAGGCCCTTCTGCCACACGTCGAAGCGCGCGAGCGTCACCACGTGCGGGAAGGCGGCGTGAGGGGTCCACAGCGGCCCCTTCGACGGCGGGGGCGCGAGGTTCGGCACGACCACGGTCCGCGCCGCCGGTGCGATGCGGCGGACCTCCCGCTCCTCGACGGGGGTGAGGCACACCACGGCCCGCGCGTCCGCGAGCAGTCGCCGGTCGAACGCGACGATCCACGCCCTCTTGCGCACCGCCTGGCGGGCGAGGGACCCCGCGGAGAGCCCCGAATGGGGCGAGACGAGATAGGGGACCCCGTTGCCCCGGCACCACTGGGCGATCTGCACGTGACGCGGCCGGAACACCGAATGCAGGTGCACGACATCCGCCTCCGCCAGCACGGGATGATCAGCGCTCAGCGGGGCGGGGTGGGCGGCGAGCCACTCGGCGTCGGCCACCACGACCTCCGCACCGCGTTCCCGCTGCGCCTCGGCGATGTGGTGGACGGCGCTCCGCACGCCGTCGACCGCCGAGGCGCGGGCGGTGATGTTCACGTGGGTGATGCGCATGGATCACTCCTGTCTCATCAGGACGAATCGCAGCAGGATGAGCGCGATCGTGACGATCGTGGTGAGGATCGCGGCGACCAGCAGCCGTCGTTCCGCCCTCTTCGGAACCCGATGCGGGGCCGCCAGCAGGACGGACAGCAGGATGAGCGCGGCGGCGCCGACCACCAGGACCAGGGGCGAGTGCACGATCGCGGAGATCATGGCCGGCTCCTTGGTCCCCGGATCCGGCGGTGCCTTCCGAGCACCAGGAGGACGAGCACGGCCGCCAGCTCGATCGCGATCACCGCGGAGGGGTGGAAGAGACCGAGGAGGATCAGCGCCTGCCCGATGATCGTGCAGGCGGCCAGCCCGAACCCGATGAGGAGGGCGAGGCGCAGCGCCCCGCGGACCGTGTCGCCCAGGGCGAGGACCAGCCCCGCCCCGAGACCGAGCAGGGCGAAGGACGCCGCGATCACCCCGCCGACGACGCCGCCGAGGCCGGTGAGGGAGACCGTCAGCGCGGCCGCCCCCCAGAGGGTCAGGGCGATCGCCGCGGCACGGGGGCGCGGAAGCAGGACGGGCCGGGAGACGGTCATCGGGCACCTCCTCCGGTCGGCACGAACTCGTAGACGACACCGCCCGGGCCCGTGCACACCGCGTCCCATCGGGGATCCGCCGCGAATCGCGCGGTGATCGCGTCGCCCCATCCCGCCGGTGCGCCGAGGAAGCGCTCGACGAACCGCAGCTGGGGTTCCGTCAGGATGAGATACCGCGGGGCCCCGGCCGGCCCCTGCCCGATGAAGTCGTCCACGTCCTGCCCGTCGAAGCGGACGCCGTTCTCGTAGACGTGCGGGTGGAGGTCGATGTCCCGGAACTGCCAGGCCAGGTGAGGGCTGATGGCGACCAGGGTGGCCCCCGGCGGAGCCGTCTCGTACAGGCACTCGGCGAGCGCGACCTCCGAGGCCTCGACGCGCTCGAAGGACTCGTTGCCGTACCGGGCGATGAGGAAGACCGGGCTGGCGAGCAGGAAGGCGGCGACGAACGCCGCCGCGGAGCGGAACGAGAGCGCCCTGGCCGGCACGAACGCGCAGGCGATCGCCGCCGCGACGAACGGCGAGGCGTACAGGAACGCCCGCAGGAGCCCCTCCCCCCCGTACGACTGCACGAGCAGCAGCGCGAACGCGGAGCAGATGAGAAGGGGGATGGTCGGCTCCACGCCTCCGCGCACCCGATGCTGACGGATCAGCCCGAGGGCCGCGAGCGCGAGGAGGGCGAGCGTGAAGGCGATGCGGATCCCGGCGACCATCAGGTGATCGCTGCTCCCCAGCATCCGTTCGGCCAGCGCCGACCCGAGGTTGCCCCCCGGATCGCCGATGTCGCCGAAGACGTCGCCGAACCAGGGGAGCCAGAAGTCGATGGCCCCCCACGACAGCCACAGCATCGCCATCAGCCCGGCGATCAGGGAGATGAGCAGGACGCGTCCCCGGCGGACGGCCCAGATCGCCAGCAGCTGGAGGGCGATGACGTACAGCGTGAGCTGATGGCTGACGGCGAGAGCGGCGATGATGACCGACACCGCCAGGACGAGCGCGATGCGGACCGGCGGTGCGTCGGGGAACGGTCCCGGCGGGCGGAAGAGCCCCCTCGGCCGGAGGATTCCCGAGGCGGTGATCGACCAGAGGCGCCGTGGACCGGTGAACCAGGTCAGGGCGACGGCGATGACCATCAGCCCCAGGAGGAAGGCCATCGACTGCGGGGCGAAGTAGTCCTGCCCGACCCAGTTCACCGCCGCGAAGACGGCCACGGTGAGCCAGGGGGCCCGCCAGCCGGGCAGCAGACGGCGGGCGATCACGAGGATCGGCGGGATGTAGGCGAGGGTGAATGCCAGCGGCGCCCACCGCAGGAAGAGCTCGGGAACCCGGTCGGACAGCGGGTCGATCGCCGTCGCGGCGGTCACGAAGAACCCCGGCCAGCTGAAGCGCGCCCCGAGCTCGGGCAGCACCGCGTGGTTGTCCAGGACGTACTGCGTGTATCCGGCGTGCAGCCAGGCCGTGGGGAAGCGCGCCACCGGTTCCAGGAAGGCCGCGCTGCCGTGCAGGGTGGTGGTCAGGGCCACCACGACCGTGCCGAGGAGGAACGGACGCTCGCGGTCCCGCAGCAGGAGCACGAGCCCCACGGCCCCTGCCGCGACGGCCGGCCAGAACGTCACGGGCATGGAGTGGATGAGCCCGTACGGCTCGAGGGCGTCGACTCCCACGAGAGCGCACACCAGCAGGTGCACCGCGGTGACGAGGACCACGGCGAGCGTGGCGACGGCCGGGAGCAGGGATCCCCTGGCCGGGACCATCCGCTCGGGCACCGCGAGATCGGGGTCATCCGTCGTCGTCATCGCGGGCCTCCTCTCTCCCGGCGGCTCTTCCCGCGAGGGACTTCCGCCGGATCAGCGCGCAGGCCGTGGCGAGCGCGAGCTGCGCCAGGAGCCAGACCCCGCCGAGCGCGGGGAGCCCCATGATCGGCAGCAGCACGAGGCATCCCCCCACGACCACGACGGCATGGGCGGCCTCGCAGACCGCGATGACGGCGACCCTCCGATGCGCCCGCAGACGGGCGAAGGCGAGGACGGTGTACGCCCGCGGTATCGACGCGAGCAGCATCAGCTGCAGGGTGGGCGCCGCGGCGGTGAACCCCGCGCCGAACAGCGCGAGGATCGGATGCGCGAGGACGACGGCGAGCAGGGCCGTGCCGGCGACGAGGGGAAGCGCACGACGACGGACCGCGCGCTCCACGGCGTCCGCCTGCGCGAGATCCCGCGCGGCCTCCGCGGCGAGCGGGACGCCCGCGTTGTGCGCGATCACGTCGAGCATCACGACGATCATCCAGACCGCGGCGAAGATCCCCGCGTCACGGGCGCCGGAGCCGAGGAGCACGAGGAACGGCAGCAGAGTGGTCGACAGCTGCAGGAGCCCGAAGCCGAGGTAGTCGACGCCGACGAACCGCGCGTCCACGCGCAGCCGTGCCCTCTCGTCGTCCGCCCGGGGCAGCTTCCGCAGGATGTATCCGACCGCGATCGGCACGATGAGCGCGGCCGGGAGGAAGGTGGCGGCCACCACCGACTCGCGGGGCACCGCGGCGGCGAGCAGGACGATCGCGGCGAGCTTGAGCACCCCGTACGTCGCGTTCGCGACCGGCACCGCGGCGAATCGCCGGATGCCGACGAGCACCGCGTCCTTCAGCGCGAACCAGGTCCACGCCACGGCGCAGACGACGAACACCGCCGGGGCGACGGCCAGCTCGCCGAACCATCCCGCCGGGACGGCGATGAGCACCGCCACGACGCCGATGACCGCCGTCGAGACGGTGACGGTGGCGAACAGCCGCAGCGTCATCGCCCGGCGTGGGACCTGCGGGCCCGCGAGCAGGACGCCCGCGGTCTGGTAGAGGTTCAGCTGTCCCAGGTTGGCCACGGTCAGGATGGCGGCCACGGTCGCGCTGCCCGCGCCGAGCACCTCCACGGGCAGAAGACGCGCGGCGGCGACCCAGAACGCCAGGCCGAGGCCGGCCGTCAGCGCGGTCGTGATCAGCAGGGCGTAGCTCCCCCGCAGTGCGGGCTGGCCGAGCTCTCCTCCGGCGAGAACGCGGACGCGGCGCACCAGCGCGTCGAGGCGGCCGGCCGACGGCGCGCTCATCGTCGCCTCGCGGATGCCGGAGGTGTCACGATGCCCGCGACCCGCTCGTACAGGTAACCGGTGCCGGCGGCCGCGACGCCCCAGAACATCGTGAGCGACTGGGCCAGGTGCTGCAGGGAGCGATCGCGCAGGAACCGCCGGGTGCGCACGCCGAGGCCGCGGGTGAGCGTGCCCACGACGAACCCCCTCTCGGCCGACAGCGCCGCCTGGCGGCCGGACAGGCGCGCGATCCGCGACTTGCTGGCGCCCTCCCAGAAGCACCGGCGGGTGAAGTACCGGACGGTCTGGCGGCTCCGCGGAACGCGATGGCGCACCCGGGCCGTGGTGGCATGGACGATCCGCGCGGTCGGCTCGTGCCGGGCGATGCGGATCGACAGCTCGGTCTCCTCGCACCCCACCGGCTTGCTGCCCACGCGGCCGACCGACGACGAGAACCCTCCCACGTCCACGATCGCGAGACGGCGGAAGGCCATCGCGCAGCCGATCGGGTTGCGGATCGCCTCCCCCTCTCCCGGCAGTCCCTCGTAGCTGCAGCCGACCACCCAGAGGAACTCGGCCGGGTACCAGCGGGGAGTGCGCGCGCCCTCCCAGTCGGGCTGGGCGAAGCCGCCGACCCCGACCACCGCACGGTCCTCGAAATGCGCCGTCATGCGCTCGACCCACTGCGGATCGGCCACGGCGTCGTCGTCCAGGAAGAGCACGATGTCGGCGTCCACCGCATCGACGCCGGTGTTGCGGGCCCCGGAGAGGCCGCGCGGCCCGATGTTGGGCAGGATCAGCAGGGGGGGCAGGATCAGCCCCCCGGCGATCTCCCGGAGCGCGCGGTTCCGCAGGCCGTCGTTGTGGTCGATGACGATCGCGACGGCATCGGGGACGCGCGTCTGCGTGCGCAGCGAGGCGCAGGCGGCGACGAGGTCGTCCCACCGCTTCTCGGTGAACGCGCAGACCACCACGGCGACGGAGGCGGACATGAGTGCTCCCCTCCGTCAGGCGGCGTCGAGCGTGCGGAGATCGACGGTCACGAGGTCCCCCCCGAAGCGGCGTGCCCGCGCTCCGCGGCACTCGTGGAGCACCGTGCGCAGCACCCGGAGACCGTCCCCGACGGCGCGGAGGTTGCTGTCGCCGTGGATGCGGAGGCGCTCGATGCTGGGCACCTCCACCACGCGCACTCCCAGCAGCGCGAAGCGGCAGGTGAGCACGGTCTCGATCTCGAAGCCGTCCCCCCACAGCATCTCCTCCCTGCTGCCGATGCCGGGATCGGGCAGACGCAGCTGCGGGACGAGCCGACGCCAGAACGCGTTGTACCCGTAGCAGAGGTCGCTGTACGCCGTGCGCAGCAGGGTGTTCGCCAGGAGGTTCAGCGAGGCGTTGCCCCACCGGCGGATCACCGTGATGTCCTCGCTCCCGCCGCCCGGGGCGAAGCGACTGCCCTTGGCCACGTCGGCGCCGCCCACGAGCGTCTCGACGAAAGCGGGGATCTCGGCGGGGTCCGCCGAGCCGTCGGCGTCGAACATGACGACGATGTCCCCCGTCGCCGCGGCGAAACCGCAGGCAAGCGCGTTGCCCTTGCCCCGGCGGGTCTGCTGGACGACGTCCACCCCGATCTCGGCGCGGCGCGCCACGGCGATCGTGTCGTCGACGGAATGGCCGTCGACGACGACCACCTGATGGACCGGCGGCAGCTCGGGAAGGACCACCTCCAGGTTTCGGGCCTCGTTCTTCGCCGGGATGACGATGCTGACGGTCGGCTCCGTGCTCTCCCCTCCCGGGGGCGGGCGCGTGTTCATGAATGCTCCTCCACGTAGGGCGTATCATGCCGGCCCCGGGCAGGGGTCAGCGCGATGGCAGCGCAAGAAGCACTGCACCGATGCGGAGCACGCGACAGCGAAACAATCGAGCCACCCCCAGGCGGAAACTCCGTGTTGTTTCTACATCCCCCCTGCGACTCTGGAATGAGCACCGTCGCAGGTAGCTTGTCACTCTACCCCGGGCGGCGAGCGCCGATCAAGACCCCGGAGCAGATTGACGAAAGCGGTACGGCGCTACTGCCTGTTCTTCTTCCTGGGCCGGAACCAGGGGAACAGCGATCCCACGATGACGCCGGCCAGCAGCACGAGGAGGAACCAGATCCACACCGGCATGGTCACGGTGATCCAGAGGAAGTGCACCGGGCCCTCGTCGAGGTTCGAGAACACGAACACCAGGGCGAGGGCGAGCACCACCAGCGCGACGATCGCACCGGCGGTGATGCCGCGCTTCTGCGGGGCCGGGTGGGGGGACGTCGTCATGAGGACTCCTGAGTATCGGTGCCGGTATCGATCGGGCAGTGGCGTCCCCGCGGGGAGCCGGGCGGGAGGGCAAGGGGCTCAGGAGCGCCGTCGGCTCCTGAGCCCGTGCACATCCTCCGGGTCAGCTGTCGTTGCCGATCTTGCCGTCGAGGGTGTTGCGGACGTCGTCGATCTGCCCCGCCGCGCCCGGCGCGACCTTCTTGGCGAAGTCGGCCGCTCCGTCGAGGACCTTGTCGCTGATCTCCTCGGCCTGGTCGCTGCGCAGAGCGTCCTGGATCTTGTCCTTGTTCTGCTCGAACAGGTCCTTGCCCTTGTTCAGCACGTCGCCGATGCTGTCTTCGATACCCATGGATGTCTCCTGATCTCGGGGATTCCGCGCAGCTG
>JBEBWQ010000041.1:0-13523 GCA_040392075.1 Microbacterium sp. | reverse complement strand
ATGGAGGGCCCTGCTTCGTGGGGCGGGCGGGACTTGAACCCGCGGATCGTCGAGTTATGAGCTCGCTGCCTTGACCAGCTTGGCTACCGCCCCCGAACGCGGCGCCGTGAGACGTCCGCGGAGTCCACTTTACGCGGGGTACGGAGGTCAGACCGGTCGGGCGTGGCGGTGGTTCTCGGTGTGCGCGAGGTAGGCCTCGGCGTTGCGGAGAAGCTGTGCGCGCTCCTCGTCCGACAGCGCGCGGCGCACCTTGGCGGGCACTCCGGCGACGAGGGAGCCATCGGGCACCTCCGTACCGCCCAGCACCACGGCACCCCCCGCGACGAGGCAGCCGGCCCCGATCACCGCACCGCTGAGCACCACGGCGCCCATGCCGATGAGGGAGCCGTCGCCGATCGTGCAGCCGTGCACGACGGCGTTGTGGCCGATCGAGACGTCCTCGCCGATCACCACCGGGCTCCCCTGGTCGACGTGCACCGAGACGGAGTCCTGCACGTTGCTGCGGGCGCCGATGACGATCCCGGAGGAGTCGCCCCGCACGACGGCGTTGTACCAGACGCTGGCCCGAGGGCCGAGCGTCACGTCCCCGATGATCCGCGCGCCGTCGGCCACGTAGGCGTCGTCGGCGAGCACCGGGGTCTTGTCGGGAAGGGCGAGAACGGAGGCTCCGGGGGCAACGGTCATGCCCCGAGACTACCGTCGCCTGGCGCTCCACTCCGCGGAACTGCACGAAGGTCGCGCCTTCCCGTCGCAAAAAACGTCGCTCTGGCGGCGCGAGAGCGACAGTTCTTGCGACGGGAAGGGAAGATCGGGACGCCAGAGCGCGGGAACGCGGGAACGCGGGAACACAAGGACCTCACCGCGCCAGGCCCATCGCGTCCCGGAGCGCGCGCACGTACTCCGGCATCAGCGTGTCGACGAAGGTGACCGTCAGGTGATCCTGGTCGCGATAGAGGTTCGCGCCGCCGACGACAGGGAAGCACTCATCCGCGTCGCAGTAGACGTCGGTGAAGTCCAGCAGTGTCACCCGGTCCTGTCCGGCGGCCGCCTCCCGCAGCGGGTCCTCGGCCACGAGCACCTCGTCGCGGTCCCCCGTGCAGGTCGAGGCATCGCGGGTGCGCAGACACTTGTTCGGGTCCGTCTCCCACACCGGGTTGTCCACGACCGTCACGACCGGGACGCCCCGGTCGGTCATCGTCGCCCAGGCCTCCCGGTATCCGGCGACCGCCGCCGCCTGCGACGACCCTGCGTCGCCTTCGGCGTACGGCGTCGTCGCGAGCGCCGCGGTGAAGACCGCGTCGAACTCGCTCCCGGCCAGCTCCTCCGCGACGGCGGTGCGCCAGTCGGTGCACGCCGAGGCGAACGCCGGGTCTCCCGCCAGCGGCGTCGTGCTCCACGGGCAGGCGCCCTTGAAGTAGGTGGTGAGCGCCCACCCCTCCCGCTCGGCCATGGTCTGGAAGGTGCTCAGCAGCTGGAACGCATGGCTGTCCCCGATGAGCGCGACCCGCGGCGCGTCGCTCGCGACGCTGCCGAAGGTGCACGACACCGGGCGGGAGTCGTTCAGCTGCACGAAGCACTGCTGATCCTCCGGCCGGTCCATCCCGGCGAATCCGGGGGCGGGGAGGATCGAGGCGCTCGGGGGAGCATCCGCGCAGGAGCCGTCGAGCACCGCCGCCGCGCCGAAGCACTCCGGAGGATCGGCGCGCAACGCGGCGATCTCCGCCATCCCGTCGCGATAGGTCTGCGCGTTGGCGAGCCATGAGCCCCCGGCCGCGGCCGCGACCACGAGCATCGCCGCCAGCGACGCCCAGAGCGTCACCGCCGGGCGACGCGTCACCAGCGGCTTCCAGGCCCGCGCCGGATCCTCGACGAAGCGCTTGGTGAGCCAGGCGAGCACGAAGCAGATCACCAGCAGCGCGACCCGGTGGTAGATGGTCAGCCCCCAGAAGGGGACGGAGGGCGCGATGATGATGAGCGGCCAGTGCCAGAGGTACAGGCTGTAGGAGATGTCCCCCGTGAACTGCGCGGGCCGGACGGAGAGGATCCGCGCGGGCTGCCACCATCCCTGCCGGTTGGACGCCGCGATCACCGCGGCCGCGCCGAGGGTCGGGAGCAGCGCCGCGTACCCGGGGAACGGGGTCTGTCCGTCGAAACGGAACGCGGTGTACAGGAGGGCGGCGACCCCCGCCCAGCCGAGCACGAAGCTGAGGACGGCGTGCTGCACCCGCAGGACGGGGATCAGGGCGAGGAGCGCCCCCACGCCGAACTGCCACATCCGGCCGAACGTCACGAAGTACGCCGGGGCCGGATTGGTCAGGGTGAACCAGACGCTGAAGGCGAGAGAGAGGATCGACACGACGCCGATCGCGACGAGCACCGTGCGCATCCGCGCGCCGCGGAACCACTTCACGGCGATCCACGCGGCCGCCAGCAGCAGGAGCGGCCAGATCAGGTAGAACTGCTCCTCGAGCGAGAGCGACCAGTAGTGCTGCACCATGGTCGCCTCGCCGGTGTGGCCGAGGTAGTCGGCGGAGGTGAACGCCAGATACCAGTTCTCCACATAGAAGGTCGCCGCGACGATCTCCTTCAGCTGGCCCGGCAGCCCGGACGTCGGCATGAGGTACGCCGACCCGGCGACGATCGCGCAGAGGAGCAGCACGAGAAGAGAGGCCGGCAGCAGCCGGCGCGCCCGCCGCGCCCAGAACTGGCCGAGGTTCACCCGTCCGGTCTCCAGCAGCTCCCGCATCAGGTGCGCGGTGATGAGGAATCCCGAGATGACGAAGAAGACGTCCACGCCGACATAGCCGCCGGACAGCCGGGCGGGCCAGAAGTGGTAGATGACCACGAACAGGACCGCGATCGCCCGGAGTCCCTGCACATGCGGGAGGAAGCCCCGGGCGGGAGCCGCCTCGTCGCGGGCACGGGACGGGGTCTGCACGGTGGTGGACACGTCACGACGCTAGCGCGATCCCCCGTCGTCTCGTGACGCACACGCCCCGATCCGCGCGCGACGCCATCCGCGATCTCCCGTGTAGGCAAGCCTTCGCTTTCCTGGAAATTGCCTTTCATCGGGTGTTTAGCCGAGCCTCATCTTGCTTGCGCATTATTCCTGGCGGAGTACCGTGGAACTCGCACACCACAAGTACGCAAGAAAAACGAGGAGATCGCGATGAGCGACACCCAGACCATCCCGGCCACCGCAAGCGACCCGACCGTCGCCGCAGCGACCGCCCAGTTCCTCACCCCCGTCGTCCAGGGCCTGCAGGCGCTCGTGCTCAACGGCAAGCAGGCCCACTGGCACGTCCGCGGGGCCAACTTCATCGGCATCCATGAGCTTCTCGACTCCGTCGTCTCTCACGCGGGCGGCTTCGCCGATCTCGCCGCGGAGCGTGTCGTCGCCCTGGGCCTCCCCCTCGACGCACGGGCCGCCACGGTCGCGCAGAAGGTCCCCGCCACGGCCGTCCCCGCCGGCTTCACCCCGTCCGAGGGCCTGGTCCGGGCGATCATCGCCGACATCGACCGCGTCCTCGTCGACGTGCAGGCCGCGATCGACGGTCTCGACGACGTGGACCTGACCAGCCAGGACGTCGCGATCGAGATCCGTCGCGGCCTGGAGAAGGACCGCTGGTTCCTCTTCTCCCACGTCGCGGCCTGATCGACTGATTCGTCGGAGGCGCCGACCGCGGCTGTGCCGCGGGAGCGTCTCGGCGGCTGCGCGGAAGGGGCATCGGAGTTCGCTCCGGTGCCCCTTCGTCGTCTTCACCGGGCGCTCTGCGCGGAGGCGTCGTGCCCGCCGCGGTCACGGGGCCGGTGCTCCTGTCGTGCGCGGTCGCGGAGGATCCCGCGATCATGCATGGGGTGGCGGACGTGGCCGGGTGAAGCCGGGGCCGATCACCCCCGTGCGCTGACCCGGCCCGCCAGAAGAGTCGCCGCCACCGGCATCCGCCGCAGCGTCTCCGGGTCGGCCGCGTGCGGGTCGGCCGCGCAGAGGACGAGATCCGCCGGCTGCCCGGGACGGATCTCCGTGCGCGTGCTCGCCCGCAGCGCCGCATCGACATCCACCCGCTCCTCCGGGTGCCACGGCTCCCGGTCATCGTCGGTGCGCAGCACGGCGGCGGCGATCGCCTGCCAGGGGTCGAGCGCCGCCACGGGCGCATCCGAGCCGAAGCGCACCTCGGCGCCCGCCCGGATCAGCGAGGCGAGCGGATAGCCGAGGGCGGTCTGACCGGACCAGAGCCTGTCGGCGAGATCCCGGTCGTCCACGGCGTGCTGCGGCTGCACGCTCGCGACGACGCCCAGACGCGCGATGCGGGCGAGATCGGCGTGCCGGACGAGCTGCGCGTGCTCGATCGAGCCGGACGCTCCCGTGCGGGCGAAGACGTCCAGCGCGGAGGAGACCGCGACGTCGCCGATCGCATGCACGGCGACCGACAGGCCCGCCCCGCTCGCGCGGAGCAGAAGGACCTCCAGTTCGCCCGTCGGCACGGTGAGCGCACCGGGAGCGCCCTGCTCCCCCGGATAGGCGTGCGAGCAGGCCGCGGTGCGCGTGCCGAGCGACCCGTCGCTGATGACCTTGAACGGCCCCACGTGCACGAGATCGCCGGTCCCCGCGATCTCCTGGCCGGAGCGCAGCCCCTCCGCGATCGCCCGATCCAGGTCGGCCGGGTAGATCGCCGCCTCCACCCGGTGCGCATCGAAGCCCTCCGCCGCCCGGCGCGGCCAGGCCTCGGCGTTCCAGGCCATGTCGAAGTCGACGATGCCGGTCACCCCGCGCGCCGCCGCCCGCGCCCCCGCACGGATCACCGCGGCGTCCGCGTGAGCGGGATCGACCGCGTTCAATCGACGGGAGATCTCGAAGGCGTCCTCCTCCCGCAGCATCCCGTCCGGCGGGGAGAAGCCCTCGCGGCGCAGCGCGGCGGAGTTCAGCCAGACGCTGTGCACATCGGCGTTGATGAGATAGGTCGGCACCTCGCCGGTCGCCCCGTCCAGCAGCGCCAGGCTCGGGGAGTCGGGCCAGAGCGCATCCCGGAAGCCCGCGCCCACCCGGCGCCCGTCCGGCAGGGCCGGGACCGCGGCCATCCGTGCAGCCGCCTCGGCCGCCGATCGCGTCGCCCCCAGCGGCTCCCGGTCCGACGCCAGCGCCCACTGCACGGTGTGCACGTGGTTGTCCCAGAGGCCGGGGAGTGCCCAGCATCCGGTGCCGTCGAGCGTGGGGCCGTCCGTGGGGAGGGCGCCGGCCGGGGCGATATCGGCGATCCGCCCCGCGTCGATGAGGAGGTCCACCGGCCCGTCGAAGGGGACGAGCTCGGCACCGGGACCCGCGAGGCGTACCCCTCGGACCATCCGGATCGTCTCGCCGACCCCGATCATGCCCCGCCCCCGGAACCCGGGGATCCGGAAGCGGAGCCTCGGACGACGCGGGGTGCGCCGGCTGCCCGCGCCGCCATCCGTGCGTCGTGGGCGCGTTGCATCTCCGCGGCCAGGGAGGGGTTCGCGAAGGGACCATCGCCGGAGAGCTCGAGGACGATGTCCTCGATGACCTCGTCCGGGCGGTTCTGGCTGAGCTTGCGCTTCGCCGTGACCCGGGTCGGGGTGAGACGGAAGCCGACGGTCCCCGTCTCCAGCCGCCGGACGAAGGCCTCGTCGTTCGGCGGCGCCCACATCTCGCGCGGCTGCGGCAACCGGCTCTCGAACCGGTGCACGAGACGCTCGAGCACGCGCAGGTTCTCCTCGGTGGACAGGATCTCCGGGACGCCGACGAGGTGCACCGCGACGAAGTTCCAGGTGGGGACGGCCGCGACGTCCCCGTACCAGCCCGGGGAGATGTAGCCGTGCGGCCCCTGGAACACCAGGAGCATCTCACGGGTCCCGTCGAGTCCCAGGACGAGGTCGTCGGGCCGTCCGACGTGCCCGACGACGGTGAGATCGTCGCGATCGGGGTCCAGCAGCATCGCGTAGTGAGAGGCCGTCATGCCCGCATCGTCCCGGCCGACGAGGGTCGCCCACGGGTTCTCCTCGATCACGCGGCGCAGCTCCGGCACGGCGGTCATCGCGAAGCTCGGATTCTGGCGCATGCCCTCAGCCTACGTCCGGGGAAAAGCGCGGGAGCGGTGCGAAGCGGACGGCGGGACGGTCAGGCCTGGCAGCGGGGGCACCAGTAGAGCTTGCGCGCCCCGATCTCCTCCATCGCGATGGCGGTGCCGCAGATCCGGCAGGGCAGCCCGGTGCGGTGGTAGACCCAGTGCCGATCGTCGCGGTGCGCCATCGCGGCACGGTACTGCTCGGCGGTGAGATCGTCCATCGTCATCATCTGGCCGGTCTCGACGCCGATGGCCAGCAGCCTCACCCAGTCGCGCCAGAGCTCCCGGACCGTCTCCTCCGGGATGTCGCGGCCGGGCGTGAACGGGTTGAGCCGGGCCCGGAACAGCAGCTCGGCCCGGTAGACGTTCCCGATGCCGCTGACCACGGCCTGGTCCATCAGCAGCAGCGCGATGGGGGTCGGCTTGCGCCGCACGGTGCGGACGAACCGCTCCTCGTTCTCCTCCGGGTCGCCCACCAGGGGGTCGGGCCCGAGCTTGGCGACCGAGGCGAGCATCTCCTCGGGGGTCTGCAGCACGCAGGCCGTCGGTCCCCGCAGGTCCGCGCAGGTGATCTCGGTGAGCAGACGCAGACGCACCTGGCCGACCACCGGCGGTGGCCACTCCTCCCCCTCGTCGGCCAGGCCCCGGGTCTGCTCCGACATCCGCACGTGCACGCGGGTGCGCCGGGGCGCGCCGATGGAGGACAGCGAGTTCTCACCGGCGTCGTCCAGGATGGGCCCGTCGTCGAGGATGGGGTCGCCGAGCGCGCCCGCGTCGAGGTCGGTTCCCCGCTGGTTGGTCTGCCCCATCCGGCCGTTGGCCGCGGCGATGGTCGGATCGACCAGGATCGAGCCGGCGAAGTCCCATGCCCCGTACAGCCCCAGGTGCACGCGCAGCCAGAGGTCCCCCTCGGCCTCCAGGAACATCTGCTTGCCGACCGCCTGGGCGCTCACCGCCTCGCGTCCGTCGAGCAGCGCCGCGCCCTCGGCGAATCGCCCCTGCGGACTGGAGGCGTGCAGCGTGCGCCCGACGAAGTTCCGCTGGAACTGCCGGGCGATGCGGTGGACGGAGTGACCCTCGGGCATGTCAGGCGCGCGGGTCGGAGAGCTCGTGCGCGGCGCGCGGATCGGGCAGTAGTGTGCCGTCGCGCTCGAAGTCCGCGATCTGCGCGATGCGGCGGACGTGACGCTCATCGCCGGGGAACGGGGTGCCCACGAACCGGTCGATGAAGGCGGTCACCTCGTCGAAGGTGTGCTGACGAGCGCCGATCGCGATGACGTTCGCGTCGTTGTGCTCGCGGGCCAGCTCCGCCGTGGCGAGGCTCCACACCAGGGCGGCACGGATGCCGGCCACCTTGTTCGCCGCGATCTGCTCGCCGTTGCCCGAGCCGCCGAACACGACGCCCAGGGCCTCGACCCCTGCCTCGCGGTCGGCGACGACGGCCTGGGCCGCGCGGATGCAGAAGGCCGGGTAGTCGTCGACCGGGTCGTATTCCAGCGGGCCGTGGTCGATCACCTCGTGCCCGGCCTCGCGCAGGTGGGACTGCAGCTGCGTGGAGAAGTCGAGACCGGCGTGATCGGTGGCGATGTGGATGCGCATGCTTCCATCCTAGGGAGAGCGCCCCGGCCGGATCGCGTCCGCCTCGGCCACCGCGACGATCGCTCGCAGCCGGTCCGGCGGAGGGGAAGGGTGAGAAGGAGGAAGCGGACGACCGGGAACCGCAGGCCTGCCGTAGGCTGTGAGGGTTGCCGGCGTACCCGCGACCGGCTGCCCCTCACCCTTGGGAGTACGAGCAGTGCCCGGAGAGAACCTCACCCGCCAGGAGGCGCAGGAGCGCCGTGCCGTCCTCGATACGCAGTCCTATGAGATCAGCCTCGACCTGACGAAGGGGCCGGAGGTCTTCGGCTCGCGCAGCGTCGTCCGCTTCTCCGCGACCCCGGGAGCTGCGACCTTCATCGACCTCATCGCCCGCGAGGTGCGCGAGATCAGCCTGAACGGCGAGTCGATCGATCCCGAGACCGCCTTCGCCGACTCGCGCATCGCCCTGCCCGGTCTGCAGGAGCAGAACGTGCTGATCGTCGATGCCGACTGCCTCTACACGAACACCGGCGAGGGTCTGCACCGCTTCGTCGACCCGGTCGACGGCGAGGTCTACCTCTACTCCCAGTTCGAGGTTCCCGACTCCCGGCGCGTGTTCGCGGTGTTCGAGCAACCGGACCTGAAGGCGACCTTCCAGTTCACCGTCACGGCCCCCTCCGGCTGGACCGTGGTCTCCAACTCCCCCACCCCTGAGCCGATCGTGCACGATCCCTCGACGGGCTCGGGGACGGCGGAGGGCACGGGCTCGGGGAACGGGAGGAGCGCGACCTGGGGCTTCGAGCCCACGCCGCGCATCTCCTCGTACATCACCGCGATCGTCGCGGGCCCCTACGAGGCCACCTTCTCCGAGCTCACCAGCTCGTCCGGCCGGGTCGTCCCGCTCGGCGTGTACGGCCGCAAGAGCCTGTGGCAGGACGTGGACGCCGACTACGTCTTCGAGAAGACGAGGCAGGGCTTCGCCTACTTCGAGGAGAAGTTCGGCGTGCCCTACCCCTTCGCCAAGTACGATCAGCTGTTCGTCCCGGAGTTCAACGCCGGCGCGATGGAGAACGCCGGAGCCGTCACCTTCACGGAGACCTACGTCTTCCGCAGCAAGGTGACCGACGCCGTGCGTGAGCGCCGTGTCGTGACGATCCTGCACGAGCTGGCCCACATGTGGTTCGGCGACCTCGTCACGATGAAGTGGTGGAACGACCTGTGGCTGAACGAGTCGTTCGCCGAGTGGGCCTCCACCATCGCCGTCGCCGAGGCGACCGAGTGGACCGAGGCATGGACCACCTTCAACGCGATGGAGAAGACCTGGGCCTACCGCCAGGACCAGCTCCCCTCCACCCACCCGATCACCGCCGTGATCAACGATCTGGAGGACGTGCAGGTCAACTTCGACGGCATCACCTATGCCAAGGGCGGCTCGGTGCTCAAGCAGCTGGCCGCCTGGGTGGGGAGCGACGCGTTCTTCGCCGGCGTCGGCGCCTACTTCCGCAAGCACCAGTGGGGCAACACGGAGTTGCGCGACCTCCTGGTCGAGCTGGAGGCCACCAGCGGCCGAGAGCTCACCGAGTGGTCGAAGAAGTGGCTGGAGACCGCCGGGGTGAACACGCTCACCCCGGCGATCAGCACGGCCCCCGACGGCACGATCTCGAGGTTCTCGATCATCCAGACCGCGCCCGCCGACTACCCGACCATCCGTCCGCACCGCCTCGGGATCGGGTTCTACCAGCTGCAGGACGACGTGCTCGTGCGGGTGCACCACGTCGAGCTCGACGTCGACGGCGACCGCACGGATGTCACCGAGCTCGTCGGACGGCAGCGGCCCGACCTGGTGCTGCTGAACGACGGCGACCTCGCCTATGCGAAGATCCGGCTGGACGAGCGGTCGCTCGCCACGGCGATCGCGCACCTGTCGAAGATCGGCGACCCGCTGGCCCGCTCGCTCGTGTGGGGTGCCGCCTGGGACCAGACGCGGGACGCGGAGTCGCGCGCGCGTGACTACATCGACCTCGTGCTGGGCAACATCGGCGCCGAGACCGAGTCGACCACCGTGCGCACCACCCTGGCCCAGCTGCTGCTGACCGCCAGCAGCTACGTCGCCCCGGAGCATCGCGACGCGGAGCGCGAGCGCGTGGCCGACCGCCTGTGGGCACTCGCGCAGGAGGCGGCGGCCGGCAGCGACAACCAGCTGCAGTTCACGACCGCTTTCGCCCAGGCGGCGGCCACCCCGGCCCAGTGGCAGATCGTGCGCGATCTCCGCGACGGCACGATCACGCTGCCGGGGCTCGAGATCGACGCCGACCTCTCCTGGGCCCTGCTGGTCTCCCTCGCCGCCGGCAGGCTGGTCGACGCCACCGCGATCGACGCGGCCCTCGCCGCCGACAACACCGCCAAGGGCGGCGAGTTCGCCGCTCAGGCCATGGCGGCGCTCCCCGACGCGCAGGAGAAGCGCCGGACCTGGACGAGCCTCATCGAGAGCACGGAGCTGCCGAACACGGTCCTGCGCTCGGCCGCGGCCGGCTTCGTGCACCCCGCGAGCCGCGATCTGCTGGACGAGTTCGTGCCGCGCTACTTCGACATGCTGCTGCCGGTGTGGAATGAGCGCAGCTACCAGATCGCCAGCTACCTCGTCGTCGGGCTCTACCCGGCTCCCCGGGCCGATGCGGCTCTCCGGGACGCGACCCGGACCTGGCTCGCCGAGCACTCCGATGCGCCGCCGGCCCTGCGCCGGCTCGTCGCGGAGAACCTCGCCGGCGTGGAGCGGGCGCTGGCCGTGCAGGCGACCGACGCGGAGTAGAACACCGCGGCGGAGGGGACACGAGCGGCTCCCGGCTCGCTGTCGGGTGCGCTCGATAGGATCGGCAGGTGCGTTTCCTTCCGTCCGAGACCGATGAGCTGCCGCCCGTGGACGAGACCCCGGGCGAGGTGGTCGCCGGCCTCTGGGAGGATGTCCTCGCGTTCCTCGGCGTCGTCGGCGAGAAGCTGCTGTGGATCCTCGTGATCATCGTCTCGTGCGTGGTGATCGGGTTCGCCCTCCGAGTGGTGATCCGCCGGGTCGTGCGCCGCATCGTCGACACCGCGAAGTCGCGGGCCAAGGTGGACGACACCCAGGCGCTCGAGCGTTCGCCGCTGGCCGACATGCGGCTCGTGCAGCGCACGCGCACGCTCGGCTCGATCCTGCAGAACATCGTCAACGTGGCGCTGGTGATCATCGCCCTGATGCTGCTGATCTCGGTGATCTCGCCCTCGATCCTCGGTTCCCTGACGCTGCTGACCGCGGCGGTGGGCGCGGGGCTCGGCTTCGGCGCGCAGAACATCGTCAGGGATGTGCTCAACGGGCTCTTCATCGTCGCCGAGGATCAGGTGGGGATCGGCGACGTGGTCGACCTCGGCCTGGCGAGCGGCGTGGTGGAGTACGTCAGCGTCCGGGTCACCCAGGTGCGCGACGCCAACGGGACCCTCTGGTTCGTGCGCAACGGCGAGATCACCCGCATCGGGAACATGTCGCAGGGATGGGCCCGCGCGATCGTGGACGTCGGCCTTCCCGCGGACGTGGACGTCGCGCACCTGGAGTCGGTGCTGCTCGCCACGGCGCAGGGGCTGCAGAAGGACCGGCGCTGGCGCACGCGCATCATCGAGAAGCCCGAGATCTGGGGGCTGGAGTCGGTGGAGGGCGACACCCTGGTCGTCCGCGTGGTCATGAAGACCCGCGCGAACACCCAGGACGACGTGGCCCGGGAGCTGCGGGTGCGCCTGCGGCAGGCGGTCCTCGACGAGGGCCTGCCCCTGTCCAGCCTCACCGGCGTCCTCCTCGACGGGCCGGAGGGCGCGCGTCGCGTGCGGGGCGCCAACCCGCCGCGCACCCTGCCGACCACCCTTCCGACGGACGTTCCCGCCGAGCGCGGGTTCTGGCGCTGGCGGAAGAGCGGGGACGGCACGGGAGCGGCCGCCGCGGCATCGACCGGCGCACCCGCGGGCGACTCGACGCGGGCGGACGGCTCGACATCGTCCTCCCCGCAGCATGACCCGGCTGAGCGCCCCACGAAGCCGGCGGCGCGACCGGCCTCCGGGAAGGGGTCGTCCGGCTCCGAGCGATCGCATGATGCCCCGGAACCGCGCGATGCCCGAGACCCGAAGGACGCCCAGAAGCCGCACGACGCCACAGGATCGGACCCCGCCACCGGATCGCAGGATCCCCGCGGGCAGAAGGAGAAGCCATGAGCGAACCCGTGACCTTCTACGAGGAGATCGGCGGCCAGGAGACCTTCGCCCGCATCGTCGGGGTGTTCTACCGCGAGGTCGCCGGTGATCCGGTGCTGCGGCCGATGTACCCCGAGGAGGACCTCGGGCCGGCGGCCGAGCGCCTCCTGCTGTTCCTCGTGCAGTACTGGGGTGGCCCGACCACCTACAGCGAGCAGCGCGGGCACCCCCGCCTGCGGATGCGCCACTTCCCGTTCCGCATCGACGCCGACGCCCGCGACCGCTGGCTGCGTCACATGCGCACGGCGATCGACGAGGTCGGGCTCTCCCCCCTCCACGACGCGACGCTGTGGGACTACCTCGAGCGCGCCGCGCATGCGATGGTGAACACCGTCGATCCTCGCGGCATCGGCCCTGACGCCGGCGGCCGCCGCACCCTGGACGCCCGGAGCGCACAGGCCTGACGTCCGCGACGCATCCCGCCGCGGGCGTCAGCCCCCGGTACGCCGGACCGCGGTCAGTCCGGCGACAGGAGTGCGGGTGAGGACGTGCCCCCGGACGAGGGCGAGCCTCGTCCAGCGGTCTGAGACCGTCGCCACCGCCACCTCTCCATCACCGTCGCCATCACCGAGGAAGCCGAGCACGTCGGCGGCGAAGGCCATCCCCCGCGGCAGCCCGCCCAGCTCCGGATCCGGCTCGCCCCACACCTGCGCACGCGCACGGCTCACAGCCGCCTCGCCGGTGCCGGTCGGCGCGGCGTGCGCCACCGCCGACGCCCCCCAGCGCGCCCGTTCGGCGAGCGTCCCCGCGGGGATCTCCCCGGTGCGATTCCATCCGCTCCGCGGCGGCGCGATCCCGGCCCAGGCCGGGGCAATGGCCGTCTCGGGGAGTGCGAGCGCCCGCGGATCGTCGCTGGCCGAGAGCGAGGCCACCACGAGGTCGCACTCCAGCTCGGGATCCGCTCGGACGATCCGCATCCCGAGCACCGTCGGGGTCTGGTCCAGCAGCCCCTCCGGAGCCAGGATCGCCGCGGTGAGCGCGAGGATCCCGCCGCTCGCCTGCAGACGCACTCCCGCCGCGCCCGCGTGCGCGGCGCGCGCGGCGAAGGTGAGCGCATCTCGTGCGGTGGCATCGTCGGCGAGGAGGAGGCGGGGGGGCATGACCCCCAACCTACCCGCCCTAGACTACGAGGGACGCGGTCCGCGCCGCGGAGAGGAGCACCATGGGTCACACCGCTGCGCACGGGAACGAGGGGGCTCCGCACCCGCAGGCCGCGGATGTCCCGACCGCGGAGGACGCCGCTCCCGCATCCGGGCCGGGGACCTCCGCCGGAAGCGTCGCGCGACTGCTCGAGGTGCTCGATCTGCATGATTCGGGCGCGCGCACCACCGAGGAGATCTACACCGCGATCTCTCACGACATGCCCAACGGTCGCATCTTCGGCGGGCAGGTGCTCGCGCAGGCCCTCATCGCGGCCGGACGCACCCTTCCCCCCGAACGGCGGGCGCACTCGATGCACGGCTACTTCCTCCGGCCGGGCGACCCCGCTCAGCCGCTCACCTATGCCGTCGATCGCATCCACGACGGCCGGTCCTTCTCCACCCGCCGCACCCAGGCCTATCAGCACGGCGTGCCGATCTTCTCGATGATCGC
>JBEBWQ010000040.1:0-13649 GCA_040392075.1 Microbacterium sp. | reverse complement strand
CCTAATGGAAACCTTGACCGTCCAGACTGGACGACCGGGGCGCCCGTCACGCACAGCACGATGACCGGAGAGCTCCCCGGTGCGCCATCGCACCGGCCCACAGCACCATCACAGGAGGAATCATGCAGAACCATCGACGCCTGCTCGCGGTCGCGGGAACCGCCGCGAGCCTGGCTCTCGTGCTCAGCGCCTGCGGCGCCTCGGGCGAACCCGCCCCCTCGGCGGACGCGACCGGCGACAGCGGCTCGACCGAGGCCAAGGGCGCCATCGCCTGGAGCTACCCCTCGCAGGACGTGGCCCAGTGGGCCGAGCAGCAGCGCCTCATGACCCCGATCATCGAGGCCGCGGGCTACGAGTTCCTCACCCACGACCCCGCCTTCAACCTGCAGGCCCAGGTGAACGACTGGCAGACCTGGATCGCCCGCGGCGACATCAAGGCCATGGGCGGCTACCCGCTCGACCCCGGCGCCTTCGGCGCGGTGACCCAGGAGGCGACCGACGCGGGGATCCCCGTGATCAGCTACATGGTCGAGTGGCCCGGCGTCCTCGCCATGACCTCGCAGTCGGCCTACGACAGCGCCTTCGACCTCGGCAAGCTCGCCGGCGAGTGGGCGAAGGAGAACAGCATCCCCGCCGACGCGCAGGTCGGCATCGTGTCCGACCTCGGCAACCCGTACGGCCAGACCCAGGCGGAGGGCTACGTCGACGGCCTGAAGGCCGCGGGCGTGGACTTCAAGAGCACCCCGCTCCAGACGATCGACCGCAACGACGGCTACACCCAGGCGCAGAGCCACCTGATCGCCAACCCGAACACCGTGATCTGGCTCGGCATCGGCGGCGACATGGCCCTCGGCGTCCGCGCGGCCCTGATCGACTCCGGCATCTCGGAGACCGACCCGGGCTACTTCGTCGGCTCCACCGACATCACCAACGAGGTGCTGGACCGGATCGCCGCGGGCAACGACATCTTCCGCACCTCGGTGATCGCGCCCATCGCGCTGCTGGCCGAGTCGAACGCCCAGCTGCTGCTGGACGCCGCCGCGGGCAAGCCGGTGACCACCAACGTCATCGAGCCGATCCAGATCACCGCGAAGAACGCGGCCCCCCACCGCTGGGGGGGCTGCGGCGCCAAACACTTCTCCGAAGAGCGCCGGGATCCGTGGAGGGTTCCGGCGCTCTTCGCCGTGGGGAGGGGTCGCAGGCACCGGGGGCGCCGAGATCCGGCGCAACCACCCCTGGGAGCCGGCCGGGCGCGCATCGCATCGGAGTGAGAACGGGATACCTGCGTCGCAGGGGTCGGTCAGCACGTTATCCACAGACCAGGATCGAGCCTTCCTGACGCCACTTCCACCGGATAGCCTGGCGGTCCATGATGGCGAGAATCTGATTATCAGATAATCTGGAGGTATGCGGCATATGAGCGCCACAGAAGCGTCGCGCCGGTTCTCCGACCTGCTGGACGCCGTTGAGGCCGGGGAGATCATCACCATCCATCGCGGCAATCGTCCCGTGGCGGAGGTCCGGCCGATCGTCCGTCGACGCGGGCGCGACCTGAACGACGCGCTTCGCGACCTCGCTCCCCCGGATGAGCGGTTCGCTCAGGACATCGCCGACGCCATCGGCGACCTCATACCGGACGAGGAGGACCCGTGGGCCGGAGGGTGATCCTCGACACCACCGTGCTGATCGACTACGAGCGCGGAGGCCTCGACCGGACTGCACTCGACGACGACGAACTCGCCATCGCTGCGATCACGGTCACCGAGTACCGGACGGGGATCGAGCTCGCGGACTCGGCGGAACGCGCCACCGAACGCGCGCGTGCCCTCGCGGTGATCGTCGACACCGTCGAGGTCCTCGACTACACGGAAGCGACGGCGGCGCAGCACGCGCGGCTGATCGCTCACACGCGGCGTTCCGGCCGCCGTCGCGGTGCTCACGACCTGATCATCGCTGCCCACGCCGCGCAGACCGGAAGAGTCCTCATCAGCCGCGACGCCGTCGCCCGCTTCGCCGACCTCCCTGGCGTCCTGGCCGACGTGCCAGCGTGACGAGGTGGCGGGCGTAGCCGACTGCGTCGTGCGACAGGGCTTCTCCCATCCTCTCCGGGACATGCCGTTGAGGACTTCTTCACCTCATACATCGCTCGCCAGGGGCGGAACCTGACACGGTCGCCCCCACGAGTTATCCACAGGGGAAAAGCGGGTCTCGCCCCGGAGCGCCTCGACCGCGCAGAATCGCCGCATGCCCACTCCCCTGCCGCCGGTCACGCTCCGCCTCGATCCCGCCTATCCGCCGCTGTGGCGGGACGCGGGCACCGTGCAGTTCGGCGTCGAGGGCGCCGCGCGGGCGCAGATCCCCGCGGCCTGGGCGGAGCGTCTCATCGGCGAGCTGCGCCGCGGCATCCGCGCAAGCGCCTTCGACCTGGTGGCCCACAGCGTCGGCGCGCCGCGGGAGGAGGCGCGGGCGCTGCTCCGCGCCGTCCAGCCGGTCCTGCGCAGCGAGCCGCTCCCCCGCACGCCGGTGTGGGTGGAGAGCACCGGGGTATCCGACGCGCGCACCGAGATGCGGATGCGGGAGGCGCTCATCGAGGCCGGCATCGCCCTGACCGACATCGGCGACCGCACGGGCATCGGCGTCTTCATCGTCCACGGTGCGGCCGCGGCGCTGCACGCCGCCCGCTACCTGCGCGAGGACGTCGCCCACCTCCCGGTCGCCTTCGACGCGGGCGGCGCGTCCATCGGTCCCCTCGTGCGCCCCGGCCTGGACCCGTGCCTCTCCTGCCGGGACGGGCACGACCGCGACCGCGACCCGGCCTGGCCCCTCCTCCACGCGCAGCTGATCGCCCGCGGCGCACCGCCCGTCCCGGCGGCACGGGCGGCCGAGGCGGCGGGACTTGTCGCCCGGATCGTCCTCGGCCAGGACCGCGGGATGGTCAGGATCGGCGCGGACGGGCGGCGAGTGTGGCGCTCGGTGAGGTTTCACGCAGAATGCCGGTGCCGCGAGCTGTCGTCCCGATCTCCGCAAGGAATCGCGACGGTCTCCGTTCTCCCCGTCCGGCGCCCCGCGACCAGGACAGCGACAGCGTACGCGCGGCCCGCGTGAGGCCGACGTAGGCGAGGCGACGCTCCTCGTCCACCGTCTCGAAGGTCGTCGCGTACGAGATCGGCAGCAGCCCCTCCGACCAGCCGGCCAGGTGCACGGGCGGCCACTCCCGCCCCTTCGCCGCGTGCAGAGTGGACAGGGTGACCGTGCGCCGCGCCGGCTCGTGCGGGTCCTTCGCCCGCGCCATCAGCGCAGCGGCGAAGGAGCGCAGCGTCGTCCCGGGTACCGCCTCCTCGGCGAGGCGGAGGATCGCGCGGCGCGCCTCCCATCCCTCGCGCAGCATGCCGCCCGCGGCCGGCGGCTCCTCGGTCAACCCCACCTCGCGGAGGACCCGCCGGGCCGCGGAGAGGAAGTCCGACTCGGAGGGGGCGACCGCCGCCGCGCGCATCGCGAGCACCGCCTGGCGCACCTCGGGCATGTCGAAGAAGCGGGTGCCGCCGAGCACGGTCGCCGCGATGCCCGATGCGGCGAGCGCCTGCTGCAGCAGGGCCGACTGCGCATGCGCCCGGTACAGGACGGCGATCTCGGACGGGGAGGCGCCCGCGGCGATCCGGGCGGCGAGATCCCGGGCGATGCCCTGGGCCTCGTCCTCGTCGGTGTCGTAGGCGGTGACGGTCGGCGGGGACGCGGTGAGCGAGTCGCGCACCGCGATCAGCTCGAGGGCACCGGGCCGGCCCCGCATCAGCGCGTTCGCCGCGGCCAGGATCGGCGGCTGGGAGCGGTAGTTGGTCTCCAGCCGCACGACGGTGGCATCGGGGTACCGCCGCTCGAAATCCAGCAGGAAGCGCTGCTCGGCCCCCGCGAAGGAGTAGATGGTCTGGCTCGCGTCGCCCACCACGCACAGGTCGCGACGATCGCTCACCCACAGGTCCAGCACCCGGTTCTGCAGCGGCGAGACGTCCTGGTACTCGTCCACCGTGAAATGCCGGTACTGCTCGTGCACGGCCTCGGCGACCCGCGGCTCGGACTCGAGCATCCCCGCGCAGGCGAGCAGGACGTCCTCGAAGTCGATCTGATGCCGCTCGTCCTTCAGCTGCTCGTAGGCGCGCTGCAGCTCGGCGAGCGCGGCGGTGTCGACCCGTCCGACGCTGCGCCCGCGCTGCGCGTGCTCCTCGATGGAGAGCATCGAGACCTTGCGCCATTCGATCTCCGAGGCGACGTCCCGCAGGGTCGCGGTGTCCAGCCGCAGCCGCAGCGAGTCCGCGGCCTGGCCGAGCAGACGCACCTTGTTGGCGAGGATGGCCGGGGCCGGCGATCCCGTGAGCGTCGGCCAGAAGAAGCCGAGCTGCGCCAGGGCGGCCGCGTGGAAGGTCCGCGCGGCCACGCCCTCCACGCCCAGGGCGCGCAGCCGGCCGCGCAGCTCGCCGGCGGCCTTGGCGGTGAAGGTCACCGCCATCACCCGCTGCGGGGAGTACGCGCCGGTGTCCACGCCGTGGGCGATGCGGTGGGTGATCACGCGCGTCTTCCCGGTGCCGGCGCCCGCCAGCACGGCGACCGGTCCGCGCAGCGTCGCCGCCGCCTCCCGCTGCCGCTCGTCCAGGCCGTCCAGGGCGCTCACGCGCCGGAACCCGTTCCGCCCGCACGATGGCCCCCATTGGCCGATGTCGACGTCGACGTCGACGCGGATGCGGACGCCGGGCGGTCCGCCCCCGGCCCGGTCGCCGATCCGTCGCCGAAGGCCGGCGCCCGTGTCGGGAGGGTATCGGCGGCGAGCCTGTCGCCCCGTTCCTCATACCATTCGCGGATGAGGGCGTTCGCGATGGACGCCGCACCCGGCATCCGCACCGCCCCCCGGCCCGCGAGGGCTTCCCCGATCTCCGCGCGGGTGAACCAGCGCACGTCGATGATCTCCTCGCCGTCGGGCCGCGCGGTGCGCTCCTCGGCGGCGACGGCACGGAACCCGAGCATCATCGAACGCGGGTAGGGCCAGGGCTGCGAGGCGACGTAGCGCACCGCGCTCAGCTGGACCCCGGCCTCTTCGGCGACCTCGCGGTGGATCGTCTGCTCCAGCGACTCGCCGGCCTCGACGAAGCCGGCGAAGCAGGAGAACATCTCTCCGCGCCATTGCGCGTTGGCCCCCAGCAGCAGACGCTCGCCGTCGGGGCTCTGGACCGCGACGATCACCGCGGGATCCGTGCGCGGGAAGTGCTCCCGCCCGCAGTCGGGGCAGCGCCGGGACCATCCGGCGCTGCGGAACTCGGTGGCCCCTCCGCAGGCGGCGCAGAAGGGGGCGTCCCGGAACCAGGCGGCGAGGGCGACCGCGGAGATCAGCATCTCCGCATCGGCCGGCTCCAGGCGCCCGGCCGCCTCGCGCGGTCCCGCCCATTCCCCCGCCTCCACGGACTCGGCGGACTCCTCGTCGATCGCGGCCAGCAGCAGCGCGGCTCCGTCTTCCCCCTCGTCCGCTCCGCCGTCCGCAGGGAGGAGGCCCAGCAGCGCCCACCGGGCGGGATCGGTCACCGCGTCGGCCGGGATCGTCACGAGGCGCTCCCGGTCGATGAGCGCGCGGCCGCCGCGCACCACCACGACGCGCGTGGCCGGGTCGGCGCGCAGGCGATCGAGCACGCCCTCCTCATGGCGCAGCGCATCGGCGCGATCCCATCGCGAAGGACCTCCCAGAAGGGCGTTGCCGGGGAACCGCTCCCGTCTGCGCATACGACTCCCTTCCTCGCGGGCGTGGCATGGGGGGATCGTCCGATCGCCCACCTACCCTGGGGGCATGGCACGCTCTTCCTTCACTCTAGCGGCGGCGGTCACGGCCGCCCTGCCCGGCGCGGAGGTCATCGGCGTCCGTCCGCTCGACGCCGGCGGCGAGGCCCGGTTCGACTCGGCCGTCGCGACGCTGAACGGCGGTCGCGAGGTCGCCGTCCGTGCCAGCACGGATGAGGAGAGCGCCGCCGAGCTCGCCGCCGAGGCGATGGCGCTGCGGGCCCTGAGCGCGGGGGCACGGGCGATCCTGCCCTTCACCGTCCCCGACTTCGTCGGCGAGACGCGGATGGGCGATGTCGGCTCCGGGCCGTCGCGCGTGCTCGTGGCGGGGTTCCTGCCCGGCTTCCAGATCGCCGCCGGCGACGTTCCCGCGGGCCGGGGCGCGGCGGAGTCCCTGGGCTCCGCCCTCGCAGCGATCCACGCCCTCCCGACCTCCGTCGTCCGGGGCTCCGGACTGCCCGACCGCGATGCCGGGGAGTCGCGCGCGCAGCTGCGCGCCCTCGTGGACCGCGCCGCCGGCACGGGACGGGTGCCGGCCCGGCTCACCGTCCGCTGGCGCGAGGCGATGGACGCCGACGACCTCTGGCGCTTCGAGCCGACCGTCGTCCTCGGCGGCGCGCAGGCGTCGTCCTTCCTCTTCGCCGACGACCCCGACTGGGGACCGCAGGTGACGGGGGTGATCGGATGGCACGGGCTCTCGATCGGCGACCCGGCGATCGATCTCGCCTGGCTCTCCTCGGCCCCCGAGGCGGCCGAGGACGTGCACGCCGCCTACCAGGCGGGGAGCAGTCGCTCAGCCGACGCCGCCCTCACCGCGCGCGCCCGGCTGCGGGCCGAGCTCGAGTTCGCCCGCTGGCTGGTCCACGGCGACGAGCACCGGCGTCCCGATATCGTAGACGACGCCGCCGCCCTCCTCGAGGCGCTGGTGGACGGTCTCCGGGTGGACGACCTCGCGGTGATCCGCTCCCGCAGCAGCGGTGTGGAGCAGGCGATGGACGCCCTGGAGAGCGTGCCCGACTCCCCGGCGGTGACGGTCGACACCTCCATGCAGACCGACACCTACGATCCCCGTGCGCTCTGGGCGCGCGATGCCGATGAGCACGCCGACGGCGGGGCCGCCGCCCAGGAGACCGCGGAGATCGACCTCGGCGCCGAGGACCCGGAGGACGAGGACGTACGCGCGGCCACGGACCCGGCGGACGACCGCGGGCGGGGAGGGGCGGGTCCCGGAGCCCCCTCGCCGCGCGACGCCGCCCCTCAGGAGACCGCCCCGGTGTTCGAGACCCCTTCCGCGTCGAACTGGGACGCGGGCGCCCCGATCGGCGGGAACGCCGGCGACGGGGAGACTCAGCGGGCCGCGCGGGCCGCGCTGAACCGCTGGACCAGCTCCTCCTCGGAGTAGACGCGGTCCCCGCGGATGATCAGTCCCTCAGCGACGTAGAACAGCGCCACGTCGATCTCATCGAGCGGCACGCCGAAGCGGCGGTGATAGGCGAGCCGGTACAGCGCGAGCTGCAGCATCCGCTCCTCCCGCTCCTCGGCGGTCCGGGGCGCACGACCGGTCTTCCAGTCCACGATCTCGATCCGCCCGTCCTCCCGCCGGTACACCGCGTCGAGCTTGCAGATGACGATGTGCTCCGCCTCCCCCGCCGCAGAGCCGCCGAGGGCGAAGTCGATCTCGATCTCCACCGCGATCGGCTGCAGGCCCGCCCACTCCGAGCGCTCGAAGGCCCCCCGCAGCCGCGCGAGGTCCGTGGCGTCCGCCGCTGACAGCCCCGCGGTCCCCGCGCCGTCCTCCGCGGGCTCGCCGGCACCGTCCTCATCGATCTCCCACAGGGCGTCGTCGAGGCCGGAGCCGGTGCCGACGAGTCCGCTGCGGTTCTCGACCCAGGCGTGGAACAGGGTGCCGAGGCGGGTCTGCCGGTACGGGCGCTCCGGCATCGGTCGCGCGATCGCATCGACGGTGCCCGCGAAGTCGGTGACGTAGTCCTTGAACCGCGAGGCCGGCACCCGGGTCGGCACCGGGATCTCGACCCCCCGGCGCCGAGCCTCGCGCTCGGCGAGCAACCGGACCAGCTCCGGCGCGGGCGCTGCCGGTCGCGGGCTCGCCATCGCCGCGCGCACCGCGGCGGCGGCGTGTTCGACCGCACCGCGGCGCGCTCCCAGCGGGTCCATCGGCCAGAGAGCGGTCGCGCCCTCACCCGCGTACGGGTTATCCGCGGGATCGACGGCGGCGATCTCCTCCAGGCCGAGCAGCCTCCGGGCCTCGTCCAGGTACGGACTCACGGCCCGGGGCCTGGTCTGCCCCGCCCAGTGCGCCCCCGTGAGCAGCAGATCGTGCTGCGCCCGGGTGACGGCCACGTAGGCCAGGCGGCGCTCCTCCCGCTCCTGGTAGGCGCCGTACTCCTGCTTGAACACGGTGAGCGCACCCGGGGCCTTCGCACTGGTGCTGGTCAGCGAGGCGATGCCGGCCCGATGGGACTTCGCCGGGTCCTCCCCCTCTGCGGGGACAGGAGGCATCCAGGAGAACGTCGGCAACGCCGCGGCATCGCCGCGCAGCGCGAACGGCACGACGCCGAAGCCGAACCAGCCCGCGGTGTCGGTGTTCCGCGCCGGCAGCTCGTCCTTGACCATGCGCACGACCGCGACGGAGTGCCACTCGAGCCCCTTCGAGCCGTGGATGGTGAGCAGCTGCACCACCCCGGGCTCCGGCGGCTCCGGGCGAGGCATCAGCTCGTCGGTGCGCTCGGCCTTGTCGAGCCAGGCCAGGAGGCTGCCGATCGTGCCGCGCTCGTCCGCGGCGAGGAAGGCGCGCACCTCCTCGGCGAACGCGCGCAACTGGACTCCGGCGGCGCGGGCCGGGCCCCGGCTCTCGTGGGCGGCGAGCTCGAGGTCCAGGAGCAGCTCGGCCTCGATGAGACGGATCAGCTCGGGGATCGGCTGGCCCGCCGCCCGCCGCAGACGCTGCAGCATCTCCCCCGCCGCGCGGAGGCGCAGACGCCCTTCGGGCGTGATCCCGGCGAGCAGACGGTAGTCGTCACGGAGGCTGCGCACGGCATCCACGGCATCCACGATCGACCCCTGCTCGTCGGCACCGCGCGAGGAGCGCAACCGTGCCCGCACCTCGTCGGGCAGAGGGAGGAGGGCGCTGTCGCGCTTCGCGAGCTCCTTGGCGAGGTCATGCAGCGCCGCGAGATCCGCCACGCCCACCCCGAAGCGGGGGCCGGCGAGCAGGCGGATCAGCGACGACCCCTGCGTCGGATCGTGGATCACCCGCAGGGCGGAGACGACATCGACCACTTCGGGTGCGGAGAGGAGACCGCCGAGCCCGAGGATCCGGTGCGGGACACCACGCGCGGCGAGCGCCGCGGCGAAGGTCGGCATGTGGGTCTTGGCCCGGAACAGGATCGCCCCCGTGTGCGGCTCGTCCTCCCCCTTCTCCCGCATCCTCTCCGCGTGGGCGGCCCGCCGGGCGACGAACCACTCCGCGACCTCCGCCGCCTCCTCGTCGACGGTGAGGGGGAAGCGCACATCGACGAGCCCGGGTCCCGCGGCCGGCCCGGGCCCCAGCTCGGCGACCTCCGCATCGGCGGCGCCGGGGCTCTGGAGCCCGAGCGCCTTCAGCACCCCGTTCGCGACGTCGAGGACCTTCTGATCGTTGCGGAAGCTCGTCATGAGGGTGTACCGCGCGGTGGGCAGTTCCGCGGCGAAGGAACCGGGGAAGGCGTGCAGGTTGTCGGCGCTCGCCCCCCGCCAGCCGTAGATCGACTGGTTCGGATCGCCGACCGCCATCACCGCGGAGTCCCGGAACAGCGCCGCCAGGAACCGCGTCTGGATCACCGAGGTGTCCTGGTACTCGTCCAGCAGCACGATCCGGTGCTGCGCGCGGAGCTCGGCGCGCACATCGGCGTCGGCCTCGATGATGTCGTAGGCGCCGCCGACCTGATCGGCGAAGTCGAGCACGCCCCGGCGCCGCTTCTCCTCGCCGTAGTCGCGCACGAGCTGCAGCAGCGTCGGCAGGGCGAGCAGGGAGCCCGCCGCCTTGTCGACCACGGCGTTGCTGCGGAAGGGGGCGAAGGCCTCCGCCTGCTCCCGGGCGATCCGCTCCGCCCGGTCGAGGTCGACGCGGTGGTCGAGCACGTCGCCGGCCAGTCGCCGCACGGTGTCGATGATCGTGCTCAGTGCGGGCTCGAAGTCCTCCAGATCCGGGATGTCCGCGCGCACCACGACGTCGCGGGCGATCAGCCAGGAGGCGGCCGGGCTGAGCATGGCGGCCTCGGGGTCGCGCCCGATGCGGGCCGCGTGCTCGCGCACGATGCCGTCGGCGAAGGCGTTGTAGGTCGAGACCCGCGGCCGGATCAGCATCTCCTCGGGGGAGCGCGGCGCCATCGGGTCCCAGCCGGTGCCGTAGCGCCGGGTGAGCTCGCCCAGCACCGCGATGCGCATGAGGTCGCGCCGCCGTTCGTTCCTCTCCTCGTTGACGCGGGCGAGCGCTCCGCTCGCGACGATCTCGGGCAGATGCGGCAGCAGCCCGCGCCGCCCGTACTCGTCGACGAGGGCGAGCCGCCGGCCGATCCGCTCCGCCAGCTCACCGGCGGCCTTGCGGGTGAAGGTGAGACCGAGGATCTCCTCCCGCAGGACGTGCCCGTTCGCCACCAGCCAGACCACACGACCGGCCATGGTCTCCGTCTTCCCGCTGCCCGCCCCGGCGACGACGAGCGCCGGGGCGGGCGGCGCCTCGATCACCCGCCGCTGCTCGGGCGTCGGGGGGAACTGCCCGAGCGCCACGGCGAGATCGAGCGCCGACAGCCCGAGCCCCGCGCCCCACACCGGCGCTGCGGCATGCCCGGTCATGCGCTCACCGCGGGGACGGTGTGGATGCGGCAGAGGTGGCCTCCCTGCCGGGTGTCGGTGCAGTGCTCCTCGACGCGCGCGACGAAGCTGCCGGCCGCCATGCCGCGCGCGGCGTCGACCACGTTCCGCAGGAACGTGGTGCGCGCGTCGCCGTCGAGAGTGTGCTGATGCACGACCCGGTAGTCGCCCCCGGAGAGCGGGTTTGCGACGAGCACCAGGCGCGCCCCGGCGAGCGCCCGCGGCTCGACCCCGGGGAGGGATCCCTGCTGCACGGCGATCTGGTAGGCGGCGAGCTGGGCATGGTCGATCACGCGGTCCTCCGTCGTGGGTTCGTTCCTTCCGGTCTTCAGATCGACCACCACGATGCGCTCGGCATCGTCGGCGGAGGTGATCGGGGTCCACTTCTGACCCCGCGTCGCCCCATGATCGCCCGCCCCCGGGGGATACGCCTCCACCCGGTCGATGAACCCGTGGACGATCGCTCTCCCCCCGGGGGGCCCGTCTGCGGCGAGGACCGGCGGTGACCCGGCCCCGGCGGTCTCGTCGTCCTCCGCCGCGCCCAGATCCACGGCGAAGCGGAACTCCACCTCGCTGTCCACCACCCGGCCGCCCTCGGCCTCGACGGCGACCAGGTATGCGTGCACCCGGTCGATGTACAGCTCCGCGCGGCGGAGCTCCCTGCGCCCGATCCACTCGGCCTCGAAGTCCAGCTCCGGCCAGCGCTCCGCGAGCACCGCGCGCATGATCTCGATGTCGCCCTCCGGTGCCCTCTCCATCGCCTCGTGCACGATCGTGCCGATCCCGGCGCTGGCCGGGGCGACCGTGTCGCCGCCCAGCTCCGCGATCGCCCAGTTCAGCCCACACCTCTGGAAGGCCTCCATCCGCGAGGGCGAGACCCGCGCCCCCTCGACCGCGAGGTCGCGCAACGGCGCGGTGGTCGACGGCGGTGCGATGCCGTACCATTCCGACGGGTCGGCACCCGGGACGCCCTCGCGCGCCAGCACCGCCAGCTGGGCGGCGGCCTCGGCGCGCTCCGGCTCCGACGACGATGCGGTGAGCGTGCGCCGATGGCGGCCGACCAGTCCGCGCAGGGTGAGCGGGTGATCGGCGGCGGGGTGCGCGTCCGGCGGCGACGGCGCGGGGAGGAAGACGAAGAACGGGCTGGGGCTCTGGTCCTCGTCGTCGACGGCGGTCACCGCGAGCAGCCGGCGTGCACGGGAGAGGGCCCGGACGAACAGTCGCAGCTCGTCGAACAGCACCTCGCGCCGGCGATCCCGGGCGCCGGGCACGATCTCAGGTACGCCGGTGCGGGCCGCGCGCAGCGCCTCCTCCAGCGTCGCGGTGCCCAGCATCCCGCCGCGCAGGCGCACGTTGGGCCAGACGCCGTCCTGGAGCCCCGCGACCACGACCGCGTCGAACTCCGCCCCGAGCGCCGTGGCCGGCGTGAGCAGGGTGACCGTCGCCGGCCTCTCGAGGCTGGAGAGGGAGTCCTCCGGCACCTCGCTGTCCAGGATGTCGCGGAGGAACACCGCCGCCCGCTCGTGCGGGGCGCGTTCGGTGAAGCGCTTGGCCGCGGCGAACAGGGCCACCAGTGCATCCAGCGCCCGGGCCTGCTCGGCCCCGCCCGGCTGCGCGGAGAGCCGTGCCCAGGCGTCCGCCAGGCTCTGCCCGTCCAGCGCACGGGCCCGTTCCCATACCCGCCAGAGGAGCTCGTGCACGGTCTCGCCGGCGGCCTCCCCCGCCGCCGTGTCCGCCAGCACACGGGCGAAGCGCTCCGCCCTCCGGGCCTCCGGGCTGTCGATGAGCGCGAGATGGGCGGGCTGCGCCAGCGCCTGACGCAGCAGCTCACGGGCGCTCTGGGTCCCGCCGTCGGCGAGCTCCCGGTGGCGCAGCCGGGCCCGCAGGCGCCGCAGTCCCACCGCGTCCAGCCCGCCGAACGGCGACAGCAGAGCCTCCGACAGCTCCTCCGGGGCGCGCTCCCCGGCCGGGGTGAGGCCGAGCCGGACGATGCCGGCGATGTCGCGCACCACCTGCTCCCGGCCGAGCGGTCGCTGCACCCCCGCGGCCCGGGTGGGCACCTCCCGCGCCGCCAGCTCGGACTCCAGCCAGGCGACCTGGCGGGTGTCGTGGGCGATCACCGCCATCGCGTCCCAGGGCACCTCCCGGAACAGGTGCCAGTCCCGCAGGATCCCGGCGATCCGATCCGCCTCCTCACCGGGCGACGCGGCCAGCTGCACCGCTATCCCGGTGTCCTCGGCGTCCGCTGCGGCCTCGGTCCCCCCGACCGCTCCGATGCCCTCCCGCACGTCTCCCCCGGGCGGCGACGGTGCCGGCGGCCGCCGGTGCTCCACCCGGCCGGCGGCGCCGATCGCCTGGGTCGCGGTGCGCGTCAGCGCGGTCAGCGCGGCCGTCTGGCGATGCGGCACGTCCAGCACGAAGACCCGGTCCAGCACCGCCGCGAGCTCGGCGAACAGGTGCGGGTTCGCCCCCCGGAAGACGCCGGAGGAGATGTCGGGGTCGCCGAAGGCCAGCACCGCGACGCCCCGCTCCCGCAGCGCCCGCACCAGCTCCACCCCGCCGTGGGTGAGCTCCTGCGCATCGTCCACGAGCACGACCCGGAGCCGGGCGAGCGGGCCCAGGACCGCCGCGTCCGCCGTCCGCAGGAGCGCGGTCGCCTCCGCGAGCAGGTCGGCGGCATCGCGGTGCGCCTCGCGCATGGCATCGAGAACGGCCCGGTAGTCGCGGGAGAAGGAGCCCACCGCTCGCCAGACCGGATGGCGCGGGTCGCCCTCGGGGACCAGGGAGCTCAGCTCCTCGGGCGCGATCCCCCGGCTCGTGCACTCGTCCAGGAAGGCGCGCAGCTCGGAGCGGAACCCCCGGGTGGCGCGCACCGGGGGTCGCAGCGACGACGGCCACCGGTCGGCTCCGGCCTCGGCGTCCTCGGCATCGCCGTCGAGCAGGTCCGCGACGATGCGGTCCTG
>JBEBWQ010000039.1:0-13681 GCA_040392075.1 Microbacterium sp. | reverse complement strand
TGCGCTCGATGCCGTCCCAGCGGGGGTCGGTGTCCCAGATCTCCTGGAGCTCGGCTGCGGTCTGCGTCTGGTCTCCGCTCCTGAGGCCCGCGGGGCGAGAGGCGCGGAGAGGGTGCTGGCCGGGGGTGGAGTGGGTCGTCATGGCGTCTCCTCGAAGGGGGTGGTGGGTCCTGTCTCCACTCTGAGTGAAGTTCCACCAAGTAGATGGCAAAAGCAAGTGTGAAGTTTTGCGATATTTCTTTTCTGGTGACAGACTGTCCGCCATGACGAGCGCAGAAGCTTCGAGGGATCCGAGCATCGGAACGGGTGCGACAAGCGCCGCATCGCCGGCGGGAGGCGATGACGACGCCGATGCGCTGCTGATCGGACGGCGTATCCGCTCGCTCCGGACCGCCCGCGGGATGACGCTGGAGGAGCTCGCCGCGGCCGTGGACCGCGCCCCCAGCCAGCTGTCGATGATCGAGACCGGCAAGCGCGAGCCCAAGCTCACCCTGCTGCGGCAGATCGCGCGCGTGCTCGGCGCAACCCTGGAGCAGGTGCTCGAAGGCGAGCCGCTGGACGAGCGCGCGCGTCTCGAGGTGACCCTGGAGCGCGCGATGAAGGGGCAGACCTTCGCCGCTCTCGGGATCGATCCGTTCCGCATCGGCAAGACGGTGCCCACCGAGGCGCTGCGGGCGCTGCTCGCGCTGCACGGAGAGATCGACCGGTTGCGCGACGAGCGCTCGGCGACGCCGGAGGAGGCCCGCCGGGCGAACGTGGAGCTGCGGCACCTCATGCGCCGTCAGGACAACCACTTCCCGGAGCTCGAGGCGAAGGCGGCCGAGGTGCTCGCCGCCGTCGGGCATCCCGGCGGCCCGCTCACCCAGCGCACCGCCAGCGAGATCGCCGCGCACCTGGGCTTCACACTGCACTACGTGGGCGATCTCCCGCAGACCACCCGCAGCGTCGCCGACATCGCCCACGGGAGGCTGTACCTGTCGAACCGGGCGGGTGCCGACGCCCGCAACGCCGTGCTGCAGGTGCTCTCCAGCCGGATCCTCGGGCACGCGGAGCCGCGCAACTATGCGGAGTTCCTGCGCCAGCGGGTGGAGACCAACTACCTCACCGGCGCGCTGATGATGCCGGAGTCGCATGCGGTCCCGGTCCTGGTCGAGGCGAAGGAGCGCCGGGAGATCTCCATCGAGGACCTCCGCGACGCCTACGCGGTCTCCTACGAGACGGCCGCGCACCGCTTCACCAACCTCGCCACCCGGCACCTGGACATCCCCGTGCACTTCCTCAAGGTGCACGAGTCGGGCACGATCACCAAGGCCTACGAGAACGACGACGTGAACTTCCCCACCGACCGGCTGGGGTCCATCGAGGGGCAGATGTGCTGCCGGCGCTGGACGAGCCGGGTGGTGTTCGATGTGGAGGACCGGTTCAACCCGTACTACCAGTACACCGACACCGGCAACGGCACCTACTGGTGCACGGCCCGGGTGGAGGCGTCGAGCGAGGGGCTGCATTCGGTGAGCGTCGGGGTGCGCTTCGACGACACCCGCTGGTTCGTCGGACGCGAGACGACCCAGCGCGGCGTCTCGAAACACTCGGTGGAGGTGTGCTGCCGCCGTCCGCCGAGCGCGCTGGAGCAGAGGTGGCGGGACAAGGCCTGGCCCAACGTGCGCACGCCGCGGACGCTGCTGGCGACCCTGCCGACCGGTGCATTCCCCGGCGTGGACACCACCGAGGTCTACGAGTTCCTCGACGCGCACGCCCCGGTGTGAGCGTGGTCCCGGGGCATCAGGGAATCGAATCTTCTGAACTAGTTTGAGATTGCTTAGTCAAGATTGACTATGTTACTTTCGTCTACAGCCATCAACGATGAACGGCCTTGAAAGGGAACCCCATGACTGTCTTCACCGGTGGAACCGCACGACGTCGTGCCGCCTGGACCGTCGCCGGCGCGACGGCCGCCACTCTGCTGCTGGGCGCCTGCTCCTCGGGCGGGCCTGCGCCTGCGGACGAGGGCTCGCTGCCCGAGGGCGCGATCGTCGACGCCGAGACCTGCGCCCGCAACCAGGCGGCCGGCACCATCACCTACATCTCCGGCTACGGCTACTCCGCCAGCGCCGGCCAGCTGGACGTCTTCCTCGCCGACGAGCTCGGCTACTTCGACGACCTCTGCCTCGACGTCGAGATCAACGCCTCCGGTGCCAACGGCCAGCAGCTGGTCTCGTCCGGCCAGGCGCAGTTCACCGCGCTGGGATCGGCCGCCGACGTGATGCTCGCCGCGGCGAACAGCCGCAACCTCACCGCCGTCGCCACCTACGGCACCGAGCCGCCGTTCTCGATCTTCGCCAACGAGAAGATCACGAGCCTCACCGACCTCGAGGGCGCCTCGCTCGGCTACTTCATCAACCTCACCCCGGTCGCCTCCGCGATGCTGGACAACGCCGGCGTCGACGTGTCGAAGGTCGAGATGGTGAAGATGACCAACTACGACCCCACCGTCGTCGTGCGCGAGCAGCCCCACGCGATCGTCGGCTACGCCTCGAACCAGCCGCAGACCCTGCGTGCGATGGGCGAGAGGTTCACCGAGTTCTTCCCCCGCGACTTCGACGTGCAGGGCACGTACAACGTGATGGAGGTCAACTCGCAGTTCCTCGCCGAGAACCGCGAGGTCGTCGCCGACTTCATGCGCGCGAGCCTCAAGGCGCTGCGGTTCTGCCTGGACGAGAGCGACGAGTGCATCGACATCCTCGCCCGCCTCGCCGAGGAGGGCGACCAGGGCGACGTGTTCTCCCGTGACCTGCTGGCCCGCACGTGGGAGGTCGAGTCGGAGTGGGTCCGCACCAGCAAGGGCGGGAACCCCGGCGTGCAGACCGTGGCGATGTGGGAGCCGGAGTACGCGCTCGTGCAGAAGTACGGCGAGATCCGCGACCTCCCCGCCATCGAGGACATGATGGACCCCGACCTGGTCGCCGGCCTCTATGAGGGCAGCACGCTGATCTGGCCGGAAGGCAAGTGATGGCGGCCCCGGCGACCGCCACCGGTTCGGGAGTCGAGGTCCGCGGCGTGACCAAGGCCTTCGGGCCCGCCGGTGCACGGGTGACCGTGCTGGACGACGTGGACCTCACCATCGGCGGGGGCGAGTTCGTCTCGCTCATCGGCCCGAGCGGGTGCGGCAAGTCCACGCTGCTGAAGGTGGTCGCCGGGCTCCTCGACGCGGACGGCGGTGCCGTCACGATCGATGGCGAGAGCGTGCGGGAGGCCTCGCGCGACAAGCAGATCGGCCTCGTCCCGCAGTCCCCGGCGCTGCTGCCGTGGAAGACGGTGCTCGACAACGTCACCCTGCCGCTGCGGGTGAACAAGAAGGCCACCGCGAGCCGCGCGGTGCGCGACGCCAAGGAGCTGCTGGACCGTTTCGGCCTCGGCCAGGCGATGAAGAAGTACCCCGGCCAGCTCTCCGGCGGCATGCAGCAGCGCGCCGCGATCGCCCGGGCCTTCGTCTTCGACCCGGCGATCATGCTGATGGACGAGCCGTTCTCGGCCCTGGACGAGATGAACCGCGACCTGCAGCGGATGGCGCTGCTGGACTTCTGGCAGTCCAACCGCAAGTCGGTGCTGTTCGTCACCCACTCGGTGCCGGAGGCGATCGTGCTCTCGGACCGCATCGTGGTGATGGCGGCGCACCCGGGAAGGATCGCCGAGATCATCGACGTCGACCTGCCCCGTCCGCGCACGGAGGCGGCCTACGCCACCGACGCCTTCCGTGATCTGGAGACCCGGGTGCGCGCCGCGCTGCGCGCCCACGAGCCCGCCCGGGAGGGGACCGATGTCTGAGACCGCCGGAGCCACGCAGGCCCTCGTCACCCGCGCCGCCCCGCGCCGGGGCATGCCCCCCTGGCTGCACTGGAAGGTCTGGGTGCCCACCCTCATCGTCTTCCTCATCGCGGCCACCGCCTGGCAGCTCGTCGCCTGGAGCAACCCCTACGTCATCCCCGGCATCGAGAAGATCCTGGGAAGCCTCGCCGACAACCCCGGCATGTACTGGCGCAACTTCCTCGTCACCCTCCAGGAGGTCGTGGTGGGCGCGGCGATGGGCATCGCCGGCGGGTTCCTCCTCGGCGTCGCCATGGCGGAGTTCCGACTGATCGAACGGGCCGTGATGCCGCTCGTGGTCATCGTGATGGTGACACCCATCGTCGCCATCGCCCCCGCGCTCGTGGTCGCCTTCGGGTTCGGGGTGTGGCCGAAGTACATCGTCACGGCCCTCGTGGTCTTCTTCCCCATGCTGGTCAACTCCCTCGCGGGCCTGCGCGGGGTGGACCAGCGGGCGCTCGACGTGTTCACCACCCTGCACGCGAGCCGCTGGGAGATCTTCTGGGAGCTGCGCTTCCCCGGATCGATGCCCTACGTCTTCGCCGGGCTGCGGATCGCCTTGCCGCTCGCGGTCGTCGGCGCCGCGGTCGCGGAGTTCGTCGCCGCGGGCCAGCAGGCCGGGCTCGGCTCGCTCGTCACCGTCTCCGCCGCGCAGGCCAACCTGCCGGTCACCTGGGCGGCGATCACCCTGCTCGCCGTGCTCGGCGTGCTCCTCGTGGTCCTGCTCGCGGTGATCCGCCGCTGGGTGCTGTGGTGGGCCGACGGCGAGGTCGTCGCCCGCTAGCCCGGTCCCTCCCCCTTTTCTTCTTCCCTCCTCGATACCGCAAGGAAGGCTGGTTCACCATGCCCAAGAAGCTCCGCCTCGGCCTGTTCGAGAACGCCCAGGCCAACGACTCCGGCACCGCGACCTGGCGGCACCCCGACAACGGGCGCTACCTGTTCGACAGCCTCGGCTACTGGCAGGACACCGCCCGCATGGTGGAGGACGCCGGGTTCGACTTCCTCTTCCTCGCCGACGCGTGGGGCTGGGCGGATGTCGCTGGCGCCCGTCCCGACATCTGCTCGATCGAGGGGCTGGACCTGCCCCGGCTGGACCCGGCGATCGTGCTCGCCGCCCTCATCCCCACCACCTCGCGCCTGGGCCTGGTCGCCACCGGCTCGACGCTGCTGGAGGCGCCGTACTCCTTCGCCCGGAGGATGGCCACGCTGGACATCCTCTCCGGCGGGCGCATGGGCTGGAACGTCGTCACCACCGGCACCGCGGACACCGCCGTCCAGGGCTTCGGCGTGCCGATGGTCGGCCACGACGAGCGCTACGCGATGGCCGACGACTTCATGCAGGTCGTCTACAAGCTCTGGGAGCAGGCCTGGGACGAGGGTGCGCTCGTGCGCGACAAGGCCGGCGTGTTCGCCGACCCCGCCAAGGTGCACCGCATCACGCACGAGGGCCGGTTCTTCCGCTCACACGGCTACGGCAACACCCAGCGCTCGCCGCAGGGCACGCCGGTGCTGTTCCAGGCGGGCGTGTCCCCTGCCGGACGCGCCTTCGGCGGCAAGCACGGCGAGGCGATCTTCGTCGGCACCGGCTCCGTGGAGCAGCTCCTGGGCCACTCCACCGCGATCCGTGACGAGGCCGAGAGCAACGGTCGCGGTCGCGACGACGTCAAGATCATGTCGGCCTTCTCCGCCGTGATCGGCTCCACCGAGGAGGAGGCGCGGCGCCGCTACGCCGAGGTGGCCGATGCGCAGGACCCCGAGGTCACCGTCGCCTCCTACGCCTGGTTCACCGGGCTCGACCTGTCCTCCTACGCGCCGGAGACGCCGATGAAGGAGCTGCACACCGAGCTCTCCCAGACGCAGGTCGCGCGCTTCGCCGACCAGACCGTCGGCGACGTGCTGCGCGACTGGCACGCGCACGGCGTCGGCACCCGCCCGGTCGTCGGCACGCCCGAACAGGTCGCCGACCGCATGGAGGAGCTCGCCGTGGGCGCCGACCTCGACGGCTTCCTCTTCGCGCCGGTGATCCCGCCGTCGTCCACCCGCGACTTCATCGAGCAGGTGCTGCCGATCCTGCGCGAGCGCGGCCTGATCGAGGACCAGCCGGCCGGACCGGTGTCGCTGCGCGAGCGGCTGATCGGCACCCCCTCGCCGGCTCTCGCCGGCACCCACCCCGGGGCCGGGTACCGCAACTCCGGTCGCTGAGCGCGGCGCCGTACGGCGCCGCCTCCTCCCTCCCCGTCATCCTGTCCGGCAGGGGCGCGCCCCTCTTCCGGCATCCTGCGCGGAGGCGGCGCGTCCCTGAGCCGCTGGGCCCGCCTCCTCCCGACGGGAAACAGGCCCTGCGACGCCGTCCTGTGCAGGACGCCGGGGGAGGTCCGCGCAGGGCGACCGTAGGAGCTCCCTGCCGGAGGACCGGGGCCGGCCCGCCCTGCGCTCCGTCATGACGTCGAAGCGCCCCCCGACGGAAGTAGGCTGGACGCCATGGATTCTGCTGCTGTCGCCGCCCCCCGCGTCACCGTGGTCGGGAGCGCGAACCTGGACATCATCGTCCGGGTCGCCCGCCCGCCGCGCGTCGGCGAGACGCTCCTCGGCGAGGCGGGCGGGCGCACCTCGGGTGGCAAGGGCCTGAACCAGGCCGTCGCCACTGCGCGCGCCGGCGCCCGCACGCTGTTCTGCGGTGCGGTGGGGCGGGACGCCGACGGCGACTTCCTCGAGGGCGTGCTGCACGCCGCGGGCGTGGAGACCCGCCTGCAGCGGGCGGAGGCGCCCACGGGCGTCGCCCACATCCTCTCCCTCGCCGACGGGGACAACAGCATCGTGGTCGCGGCCGGCGCCAACTCCGCCGTGTCCGAGGCCGAGGCGATCGCGGCCGTCGCGGACGCGGACGCCGTGCTCGCCCAGCTGGAGATCCCGCTCGCCGTGGTGGGCGCCGCGCTCCGCGCCGGGCGTGCGGCCGGCGCGGTGACGCTCCTCAACGCCGCCCCCGCCGATCCGGCCGCCCTCGACCTGCTCGACGCCGTGGACGTGCTCATCGTCAATGAGACCGAGACCGTGGAGCTCGGCGGCATCGACCGCCTCCTCGCCGCCGGTGCCCGCACCGTGGTGCAGACCCTCGGCGGCGACGGCGGCGTGCTGCACCGGCCGGAGGAGGAGCCGCTGGCCGTCCCGGCGTTCGCCATCGAGGCCGTCGACACCACCGGCGCCGGCGACGCCTTCTGCGGCGCGCTCGCGGCGGCGCTCGCGGCCGGGCTCGACTGGCCGAGCGCGCTCCGCCGGGCCTCCGCCGCCGGAGCGATCACCGCCCTCCACCGTGGCGCGAACACACCCGAGCTGACGCCGGCCGCGATCGACGCGCTGGCCGGCTGACGGCGGTCGTCCTCCCGGTGCCGAGAACAGGGGAGTCTCCCCGGAACAGGACGTTCGCCCCTGGATCGTCCGGTTCTCGGGCTGATGACCTGTTCTCGGGCTGGTGCGTCGTCGTCGTCGCGTGCCTCAGTCCTCGCCCGAGAAGCGGTACTCGCCGGCGCGGAGGCGCTGCAGCAGGGTGAGCGCCCACTCCTTCTCGGCCGTGAGGCGCGCGGTGGAGAGATCGAAGATCTCCCGGACGTACTTCGGGGTGGTCTCCGAGCGCAGGGTGTCCTGCACGTGGAAGCCGTTGGAGGCGATGATCGCATCGCTCTTGTGGAGCCGGTGCTCCAGGCCCGCGATCACCTCCTGGCGGCTGAGGACGAACATGAAGGAGGCGACCGTCATGATCGACTCGGTGTCGAAGGGGGCGACGTTCCAGAGGTTGTCGCGCAGCATGCGCTGCAGCTCCACCTCCCCGGCGGGCGTGATCCGGTACGTGGTCCGGGCCGGACGCCGGCCCTCGCTCTCGGTGCCGCTCTCGGCGATGTATCCGTCGACCGCCAGGGCGCGCAGCGCGTTGTAGATCGATCCGGGCTGGATGCGCGCCCACTCGTCGATGTGCCACGTCATGAGCTCTCGGCGGAGGAAGTATCCGTGCACCGGCTGGAACTGCTTCACGGCTCCCAGAACCACCAGGCGCGTCGTCGACATGTCCTTCATGCTAGTCCGATCCTCCTTGAAACCATCGGCGTGGTCTATTACTCTTTTATATAGTCAAAGTTGACTAAGGAAGGTGAAGCGATGACGACAGCGGCGACCGAGACCCCGACCCGAGATCGCGCCCTGCGGCGTGCGTTCTCGGTCTACCCCACCGGTGTGGTGGCGCTCGGCGCGCTCGTCGACGGGGAACCGCTCGGCATGGCGGTCAACTCCTTCACCTCCGTCTCACTGGATCCCGCGCTCGTCGCGGTGAGCGCGGCGCGCACGTCCAAGACCTGGCCGCGGCTGCAGGAGGCGCCGGTCCTGGGGATGAGCGTGCTGGCCGCGCATCACGAGGGGCTGAGCCGGCAGCTCGCCTCCCCTTCCCTCGACCGGTTCGCGGGCCACGGCTGGCGGGCGACGCCCGAGGGCGCCGTGCACGTGGAGGGGGCGGCGCTCTGGCTCACCACGACCCCCTACCGGGTGGTGGAGGGCGGCGACCACCTCATCGCGCTCTACGAGATCGTCGAGGCGGAGACCTTCGACGCGGTCGAGCCGCTGGTGTTCCAGCAGAGCCGCTACCGCGCCATCCACGGCGAGTAGCCGCTATCGTGCTGCCCCCGGCGAGCGGCCGGCCGGAGGCGGAGGTCCTCGGCGCCGCGAGGCGGGGATGCGCTCCTGGCCGTCCCTGTGCCGCTCGTCCGCCGCTGTCGTCTCTGTGACCCCTCGGCTCGGAGCTCTTCCGCCGATCCCGAATCCTCTCTTCGGTCTGGGGCGCCGCGGGTGTTCCCGAGTCCCGTCGTCGATCGCGATCCTGTCGTCGGTCCTGAACCCCCCTCGTCTCTGGGGCTCCGTCGCCGATCCCGATCTCCCGCGCCTTCTGGTCCCGGCCTACCGGGAAGCCGGTCACGAGTGGATTCGAGACAATCGCCGGGCAGCCCCGGGCCTCGGCCGGCCGGGAAGCCGGTCATCGATCCCGAGCCCCACGGCGATCCTGAGGCATATCGATGCATCTCCCTCATGATCGATGTCAAGCCTCAGGGCCGATGCGCTGCGGAGCGGAACGGGACAGAGGGGCAGCGCTTGAGACTAAGTCCTGTCTATACTGAGATGCAGTCTCGCACTGTTCGGGGAGGGAGCCTCGGCGGTCGCGTCCCCAGCTCCCGGGAGGTTCCGATGAACACCGCCGACACCCGCCCCCGCACGCCCGGTGCATACGTCCCGCCGGTCGACGAGTACGCCTTCCTCCTCGCGGAGGCCTTCGGGACCGACCTCATCGCCCGTGCCACCGACGGCGCCCTCACCGCCGAGGACATGACCGACGCGCTGCGGGGAGCCGCCGAGTTCGCCGCGGAGGTGTTCGCGCCGCTGGACCGGCGGGGCGATCGGGAGGGCATCCGCATCGTCGACGGCGAGGCGCGGACCCCCGCCGGCTTCCCCGAGGCGTATCGGCAGTTCGCCGAGGCCGGGTGGGTCTCCGCGGCCGCGCCCGCCTCCGCCGGCGGAGACGATCTCCCCGCGAGCGTGCAGGGGGCCCTCACCGAGTTCTGGAACGGGGCCAACGCCGCCTTCGGGCTGAACCCCGCGCTCAGCGCCGGAGCGATCCACGCCCTCGACGCCGCCGCCTCGCCGGAGCTGCGGGAGACCTACCTCACCCGGCTGGTCAGCGGGGAGTGGACCGGCACGATGAACCTCACCGAGCCGCAGGCGGGAACGGACCTCGGCGCGATCCGCACCATCGCCCGCCCGAACGGCGACGGCTCGTGGGCGATCCGCGGCCAGAAGATCTTCATCACCTGGGGCGATCACGACGTCGCCGACAACATCGTGCACCTCGTCCTCGCCCGCACCGAGGGCGCCCCCGAGGGGAGCCGGGGCCTGTCGCTCTTCGTCGCGCCCAAACGGATGGTCGATCCCGACGGAACGCTGGGCGAGCGGAACGCGATCACCACGGTCTCGGTCGAGCACAAGATCGGCATCCACGCGAGCCCCACCTGCGTGCTGGACTACGACGACGCCACCGGATACCTCGTCGGCGAGCTCCACCAGGGCCTGGCGGGGATGTTCGTGATGATGAACTCGGCCCGGCTGGGCATCGCGATGCAGGCCCTCGGCATCGCCGATCGTGCCCTGCAGCGCGCGCGCGACTTCGCGGACGTCCGGGTGCAGGGGCGCGTGCTGGACCGTCCGTCCGGGGCACCCATCGCGGAGCACCCGGATGTGCGCCGTCTCCTGCTGTCCATGTCGAGCACCGTCACCGCGATGCGGGCGCTCGCGGTGCACGTCGGCGATCTCCGCGACCGCTCCGGCGCTGAGGGCGACCGTGCGGCGGCGGAGGACAATGCGACGCTCGTCGACTTCTTCGTCCCGATCGTCAAGGGGTGGTTCACCGAGGAGGCGGTGCGCATCGCCTCCGACGCGGTGCAGGTGCACGGGGGCATGGGGTATGTCGAGGAGACCGGCGCCGCGCAGCACTACCGCGACGCGCGCATCCTGCCCATCTACGAGGGCACGACGGCGATCCAGGCCAACGACCTCGTCGGGCGCAAGGTCCTCCGCGATGGCGGGGCGAGCGTGCGTCGCGTGCTCGCCGCGGCCTCCGCACAGGCGGACGCGCTGCGCGCGCGGGAGCATCCGGTCGCCCGGCGCACCGCCGAACGGCTCACCCGCGCGGTGCAGAGCGCGGAGCGGGCGACGGCGGCCCTGCTCGGCTTCGCCGATCGGCCGCGCGACGCCTTCGCCGCCGGTGTCCCGTACCTCATGCTGTTGGGTGCGCTGACCGGGGGATGGATGCACGCGACGATCGTCGGCGCGGTCCTCGATCACGATCTCCTCACCGCGGAGGACGAGCGCCGCCTCACCGAGGCCGACTTCTTCGGGGCGCACCATCTGGTCGCCGTGCACGCCCTCGTCGAGACCGTGGAGGCCGGCGAGATCGCCTGATCGCTGAGCTGACAAGCGCCCCCGGTGGTGCGACAGCGGAGTTTCCCTCGGGGACGGCCGCGGGCTGTGGGGCAGCACGCCGCAGTGCGCAGACGATGGCATGTCGGTGGGGTGGGGTGCGGTGCTCCGCAGTTGCATGGACCGGGTGGCCTGCGTGACCACGGGAGCGAGGGATCCGACGCTCAGCTGACGAGGGCCCGCGCCTTCGTCTCAGCGGAAGCGGGGCACCGCGTCGAGCTCGCCCAGGGCGTCAGCGAAGGGCACTCGGACGATGTCGGTGCCGCGCAACGCCACTATCTGTCCCCGGCTCCGGAGGCCACCGCAGCGGCGGCGTACAGGCCGAGCCGTGTTGCCCGCACTCGGGAGAAGACGGAGGGCGAGCCGCCGCGCCGGAGGTAGCCGAGCCCGGAGAGCACGGTCAGGAGAGGAGGGCGCCGCTACGCCTTCGGCACGTGGGTCTCGATCGAGATGATTCCCGAGCCCGGGTGGGTGGCCGAGAGGTGCACGACCGAGAACGCCCCGGTGGGGAGGTCGGCGGCGCTGGACAGGTAGGAGCCCTGCAACGTGCCGGTGGCCAGCGCGATCTCGCTGAGGATCTGGGGGAGCACCGGCCCGTGGCTGCACAGCACGGCGGGCTTTCGCGCCCGGACCCGCTTGCCCACGACCGTGCGCACGTCGGAGGTGCCGTCCTCCCAGGCGTCCTGACTGATCAGCGGAGTCTCGTGGACCGTCCGTCCCAGCGCCACGGCGAGCGGCGCGACGGTCTCCCGGCAGCGCACGGCGTCGCTGGAGACGATCCGGCGGACGCCGAAGGCGCGGAGCGCTCCCACGATCGCCTTCGCCTGGGCCTGCCCGCGCGCCGTGAGCGGCCGGGAGGCGTCGGAGCCGTCCCAGTCGCCGCGGGGCGTCGCCTTGGCGTGCCGCAGCGCGATGAGCGGGAAGGTGTGCAGGACGCCGTCGTCGATGAGCCGGGCGAAGGTGTCCAGGATCTCCAGATCCACCGGGTAGCTGAGGGCCTTCCGCGCCTGCGCCAGGGTCACCCATTCGAGAGCCGCGATCTCGTCGTTGGGGACGAAGGAGGACGCCCGGATCGCTTCCTCGGTCGCCTCGGCGGCCCAGTAGTGCACGATCTTCTGCTTCTTCGGCCCCATCATGTAGCGGGAGACGCCGACCGGGGCGCCCAGCGTCACCCGGATCCCGGTCTCCTCCGCCACCTCGCGGACCGCGGTCTCGGCCAGCATCTCCCCGGGGTCGACCTTGCCCTTGGGGAGGGTGACGTCGCGGTACTGGGTGCGGTGGATGAGCAGGATCCGCAGCTTCCCGTGGACCTGACGCCACACGACGGCGCCGGCCGCGTAGACGGCGATGTCGCTCATCGCACCGCGCGGGCGCGCCGGCGGTGACGCACCTCGTTCATGGTGTGCTCCTGCAGATCGACCAGCGGGAGCCCCGCGGCGTCCCGGCTGTGCCGCACCCACACCCCGCCCTCGCCGAGGTGCCAGGTGCTGGTGCCCTCGTCCATCGCGAGCTCGAAGACGCGCAGAAGCTCCTCCACGTGCGCGGGGGCGACCACGCGTACGAGCGCCTCGATCCGGCGGTCGAGGTTGCGGTGCATCATGTCGGCGCTGCCGATGAACACCTGCGGATCGCCGTCGTTGTGGAAGGCGAAGATCCGGGAGTGCTCCAGGTAGCGGCCGAGGACGGAGCGCACGGTGATGTTGTCGCTGAAGCCCGGCAGATCGCTGCGCAGGCTGCAGATGCCCCGCACCCACACGTCCACCTTCACGCCCGCGGCGCTGGCGCAGTAGAGGGCGTCGATGATCTGCTCGTCGACCATCGAGTTCACCTTGATGCGGATGTGCGCGGGCTTGCCCTCCTGCGCGTTCTGCTGCTCCCGCTCGATGTGGCGCAGGAGGCCCTTGCGCAGGTGGAGCGGGGCGACGAGGAGACGCTTGAACTTCTTCTCGATCGCGTAGCCGGAGAGCTCGTTGAAGAGCCGCGTGAGGTCCTTGCCCACCTGCGGGTCGGTGGTGAAGAGGCCGTAGTCCTCATAGATGCGGCTGGTCTTCGGGTTGTAGTTGCCGGTGCCCACGTGGGAGTAGTGCCGGAGCACCCCGTCCTCCTCCCGGATGACGGACGCGAGCTTGCAGTGGGTCTTCAGGCCCACCAGGCCGTAGACCACGTGCACGCCGGCCTTCTCCAGCTTGCGCGCCCAGACGATGTTGTTCGCCTCGTCGAAGCGGGCCTTGACCTCCACCAGGGCGAGCACCTGCTTGCCGGCCTCGGCCGCGTCGATGAGGGCCTGGACCACGGGGCTGTCGCCCGAGGTGCGGTACAGGGTCTGCTTGATCGCGAGGACGTGCGGGTCGCGGGCCGCCTGCTCCAGGAACGCCTGGACGCTGGTGGCGAAGGACTCGTAGGGGTGATGCACGAGCACGTCGCCCTTGCCGATCGCCTGGAAGATGTCGGCCCGGCCGTTCTGCTCCGCCGGCTGGAAGGCGAGCGCGGTCGTCGGCACGTGCGGCGGGAAGCGGAGGTCGGGCCGGTCCACCTTGCCGAGCTCGAACAGACCCCGGAGGTCGAGCGGGCCGGGCAGGCGGTAGACCTCCTGGTCGGTGATGTCGAGCTCCCGCAGGAGGAGCTCGAGGGTGAGATCGTCCATGTCGTCGATGATCTCCAGGCGGATCGGCGGGCCGAAGCGGCGACGCAGCAGCTCGGCCTCGAGCGCCTGGATGAGGTTCTCGGTCTCGTCCTCCTCGATCACCACGTCCTCGTTGCGGGTGACGCGGAAGGCGTGGTGGTCGAGGATCTCCATGCCGGGGAAGAG
>JBEBWQ010000038.1:0-13909 GCA_040392075.1 Microbacterium sp. | reverse complement strand
TCGTCGTGCAGGCGAGCGAGGCCGACGCCGCCGGCTCCCCGTCGGACGCGAGCGCCGAGACGGCGACGGACGGGGACGCTTCGGAGACGGACGCGGAGTAGCCGTCCACATCCGCCGATCGTGAGCGGTTCTGCACGGAGCACGACGCCGGCCCCCTGCACCGCCCGCGAATCCGCTGGGATGGTCGTATGCGTACCGCTCCTCGACTCCGGGCTTGCCGAACACCCTCCCTCCCCGGCGCGTACCCGGACCCGATGATCTCACCGGTGCGGTCCCGGCGTAGGGCGGAGCGGCATCCGGAACGACCGCGGCACGACGCGGAACAGCGTCTCGCGGAGGCCGATCGCGACGAGCCGCGGGCGGTCGCCGAGCGCACGGAGCTCTGGCAGAGGTTCCCGGATGCGGCGGGGCTGCTGCGGGGAGCGTCACCGGAGGAGCGGCGTCCCGGTCCGGGGCTGCCGGTGGTTCTGGGCCGCGGCCGGGTGCGCAGCGGGGCCGGCGTCCTGGACGGCGCGCCCGTCGTGCTCCCGCTCGGCGGAGGCGTGGCCGTGCGGGGACCGGCGCTCATCGCGGCCGCGATCCTGCGGGCACTGGCGGTGCAGGTGATCCTGCGGGCATCGCCGTTCCCGGTCCGTCTCCTCGGAGACGTCGACGCTCTCGGCCTGGGCGGTCTTCCGGAGGCGCGGACGCCGGCGGCGCGAGCCTGGAGGCTCGCGGTGGGTTCTCCAGAGTTGGAGTCGGAGCTGGAGCGGGGACCGGGGGCGATGGCGTCGCGCGGCGATGCCCTCCTCTGCCGGCTGCCCGAGGGCGCGCGAGTCCCCCCGGGGATACGCACGGTGATCGATGCGGCGGACCCCACCGACGCCGTGCTCTGGGTGCGGGAGGATGCCGGAGCGCGCCGGCTGCGAGTCGAGGTGGAGGGCCTCTCCGTCGGGCAGATCTCCGTGCTCGCAGTGCATCGCGCGGCCGTCGGAGCGGTGCCGGTCGCCCCCTCCCCGGCAGGCCATCCCTCAGCAGGCCCGCCGTCCGCCGGCTGCTCACGCTCCGGCCGCTCATCCCTGGACCCACCGGCCGGCGACACGGTGCGCATCGACACGGTGCGCATCGACACGGCCTCTCCCGACAGGGCCTCTCTCGGCACCGTCCCCCTCGACGCAGCGAGCCTTGACGCCGTCCCCCTCGACACCGTGCGCACCGGCTCATCACGCGCCGGCTCTCCGTCGTCGGGCTCACTCCCGGTGTCGTCGATCGTCGCTGTCGCACCGATCGACGAGCCCGAGGAGGGCACCGTCCGCGTGATCCGTGCCGTGCCGCCCGTCGGCGCGGGGCCGGTGGCGGGGATCGTGCTCCTCCCCGGCGGCCGGCCGGGTGTCGACGGAGGAGAGAGGACGGCGGCGTGAGGGCGGCGTGAGGGCGAGGGGAGGCGGAGCAGGTACGGGGAGCGGCGGTTCAGCGGCCGACGCTCGGACGGACGGTGCCCACCGGGGCTCCACCACCGAGGACCGCCAGCGGCAGCGCTCGCACGAGGCGGGCGACCTCGGCTGCATCCAGCGCTCCGGCGCGCGCGAGGAGCGTGGCCGCGACCACCGTGGCGGCGCGGGAGTGCCCGTCGAGAATCTTCAGCGCCGCGGTGGTGCCATCCGGGGCGACCATCACCATCACGCCCTCCGCGCCGCTCTTGGCGAACACGCCGAGCATCTCGATCGCCATCGTGTCCGGCCGCCCCGGGCCGTCGATGGTCCAGGGCGCGGCCTTCACCGCGCTCACCAGCTCGCCGGCGACCCGGTGCAGGGCGAACGGGGAGCGGTCCGATGCGGTGCCGACGCGGTGCAGCGCACGGGCGAGCCCGCTCAGGCTCAGCGCGGGGACCGGGGCGCCGCACCCGTCCGTCGCGATCAGCGGGGCCTTCTCGCCGGTGAAGCGTTCGACGACCTCACGGATGTGCACCTGCAGCGGGTGGGCCGGATCCAGGTAGCCGGCGGTGGGCCACCCGGCAGCCACGCAGGCGCGCAGCATCGCGGCGTGCTTGCCCGAGCAGTTCATCCGGATGCGGCTGGGCGCGAGATGCTCGCGCACCAGGTCGTCGGCGGTGGGACGGTCCTGCGGACGAGCAGGCGGACAGCCGAGGTCGTCCTCGGTCAGGCCGCGTCCGGCGAGCATCTCCCGGACGACGGCCACATGATGGTCCGTGCCGGAGTGGCTCGCCGTCGCCAGCGCCAGCTGCACGCCGACGAGGCCGGCGCCCGCCGTCTGCGCGGCGATGGCCTGCAGCGGTTTCAGCGAGGAGCGGGGCAGGATCAGGGCGTCCGCATGGCCGTGCTGCGCGATCGTCTCACCGGAGGGAGAGAGGACCACCGCGATGCCGGCGTGACGGGACTCGACGAACCCGCTGCGCTCGACCACGGCGAGTTCGACGGCGTCGGCGAGGGAGACGGTTTCCAGCACCCGTCCAGCCTAGGGGAGCGTCCGTCTCCGAACCCGCTCACCGCGGTCCGCGAAGCGTTCCCCTCTCACGCCGCGGCGCTTCCCGATCCGGTTCGGAAGAGTCACTCCTTCCGGGCAGGGATCCCCCTTCTCCCGACGGCGCCCTGTCGGGGGCGCACTCCGCGCGCGGTGCTGCGGCAGGCCCGGAGGCGGGGATCCGCCGTCGACCGGAGCGAAGCGCGTCAGCGGCGCTCGTGCGGGATCGCCTGGACGATCTTCTGGATGGCGCCCTCGGCGGGCGGCTCGTTGTAGGCGTTCGCGAGCTCCTGGCCGGAGAGCGCATGGATGGCGCTCATGATCTCGTCCGTCGCCAGCCGGCGGGCGCGGCCGCTCTCGGCGGCGCCGTGGCGGCTCAGGTCCAGCGGTGCACCGAAGCGGACCGTCACCCGCTCCCGCAGCGACGGCATCGATGCGCCCACCGGCATGACCCTGTCGGTGCCGATCAGCCCCACCGGCACCACCGGCGCGCCGGTCTGCAGAGCGAGGAAGGCGACCCCGGTCCGGCCCTTGTACAGCCGGCCGTCGGTGGAGCGGGTGCCCTCCGGATACAGCGCCACGGCGAGACCGTCCGCCAGCAGCCGGCGCTGCTGGTCGAGCGCGTCCAGCGCGGCCTGCCCCGCGCCCCGTCGCACGGGGATCGCGCCGATGGCCTGGAAGAACCATCGGCTCAGCGCGCCCTTCGCGCCGGTGCCCTCGAAATAGCTCGCCTTGGCGAGGAAGTGCACCGGCCGGGGCGCGGCCACGGGGATGGCGATCGAGTCGATGAACGAGAGATGATTGCTCGCGAAGATGACCGGCCCCGTACGGGGCACGAGATGGGCGCCCTCGATGCGGGGACGGTAGACCATCCGGCCGATGGGGGTGATGAGCCGTCGCCCGAACCGGTAGACGAAACCGGCGCGGCGCGGCGCGTCGGCCTCGGAGCCGGCGTCCTCCGTCTCCGCCTTCGGGGCGGGTGCCGCTGCGGGGGAGCCTCGGTGCGCGGCGCCGACGCCGCGCTGGTCGAGAGCTCCGGGGAAGATGTCCTGATCCTCGGGGGAGGGCGGAGCAGGGGTGGAGCCGGGCGTCATCCGAGCAGATTATCGAAACGCGCATTCCGCTGCCAGCATGCACGAGGGCGTCCCCCGGTATCGGCAGAGGACGCATCGGCACCGCCATGCCCGTCATCGGGGCCCGGGAGCCTTCCCGGGCGGGAACGGACGGGGGCGAGTCGGCGTCCAGGGAGGGCAGATCCCCCTCCCAGGGAGGACAAAGCCGCATGGGCGAGGATGGGTCCACACCCTTCCTCCACGATTACGAGGTCTTCGCCGTGCGCATCCGCTCCCTTGTCGCCCTGTCCGCCGTCACCGCTGCGAGCCTGCTGCTGGCGGGGTGCAGCGGGTCGGCCGAACCGGAGCCGACCCCCGACGCCTCCACGCACACCCCGGCCGAGGGGTGCCTGCTGGATGCACAGCCCGGCTCGGTCTCCGACGCCGTCCAGGTCGCCGGCGAGGGCGCGGACACGGTGCTGACGGTGCCGGAGGACACGACCTTCGAGGAGATCGAGCGGACCGTGCTGAGCACGGGCACCGGTGAGGACGTCGTCGTCGGCGACCTCATCTCGGTGCGGTACCAGATCGTCGACGGCGTCACGGGCGAGGTGCTGGACTCCTCCGCGCGCGGCGTGGACGGCACCATCCCCCTGCTCCTGGACGTGCAGAACTCCTCGCTCTTCCTCGCCGCGCTGGAGTGCCAGCCCCTCGGCTCGCGCGTGGTCCTCGCCCTCCCGGGAGCGGCCATCGGCAGTGAGACCCCGCTGGTGGTCTACGCCGAGGCCCTCGAGGCGCTGCCGCTGGTGGCCTCCGGGACCGCGGTCGACCCGACGCCCGGCATGCCCACGGTGACGCTGGACGCGGGCGGCGCGCCGACCGTCACGATCCCCGAGGGGGAGGCCCCGGCCGAGACGCAGGTCGCGCTGCTGAAGCAGGGGGACGGCGCGGTGGTCGGCGCAGGCGACCTGGTGGTCGTCCAGTACCGCGGGGTGAAGTGGAGCGACGGCACCGAGTTCGACTCCTCGTGGAGCCGGGGCGCGCCCAGCCAGATGCAGACCAGCCAGGTCGTCACCGGCTTCCGTACGGCGCTGGAGGGCCAGCAGGTCGGCTCCCAGGTGCTCGTGGTGATCCCTCCGGCCGACGGCTACGGCGACGATCCCACGCACGCGCTCGCGGAGGAGACCCTCGTGTTCGTGATCGACATCCTCGCCACGACCCCCGTCGAGTAGGCGAGGGCACGGAAAGGTCCGCACGGGGAGGTTTCGCGCGGAGAGGCCCGCATGGAGGGGCCCGGGGCGCACGTCCTAGGCTGAGACCATGCGTCGCGTCCTCCTCCTCGGATCCACCGGCTCGATCGGCACCCAGGCGCTGGAGGTGATCCGGGGCAATCCCGACCGCTTCCGGGTCGTGGGCCTCGCCGCGGGGCGGAACCGCGGACTGCTGGAGGCGCAGGCGGCCGAGTTCGACGTCGCGCACACCGCGCTCGGCGCCGACGAGGCCGAGCAGCTCGTGCGCACCGTGGACGCCGACGTGGTGCTGAACGCCATCACCGGGTCGGTGGGACTGGGGTCGACCCTCGCCGCGCTCGCCTCGGGGCGGACCCTCGCCCTGGCGAACAAGGAGTCGCTCATCGTCGGCGGCGAGCTGGTCACGGCGCTCGCGCGGCCCGGGCAGATCGTCCCCGTGGACTCGGAGCACTCCGCGCTCGCGCAGTGCCTGCGCTCCGGGACCGCCGCGGAGGTGCGCCGCCTGGTCCTCACCGCCTCCGGCGGGCCGTTCCGCGGCCGTACCCGGGACGAGCTGGCGGCGGTGACCCCGGCGGAGGCCCTCGCGCACCCCACCTGGGACATGGGACGGGTGGTCACCACGAACTCCGCGACCCTGGTGAACAAGGGACTCGAGGTGATCGAGGCCCACCTCCTCTTCGGCGTGGACTACGACGCGATCGACGTGGTCGTGCATCCGCAGTCGATCGTGCACTCGATGGCGGAGTTCACCGACGGGTCGACCATCGCCCAGGCCTCGCCGCCGGACATGCGCCTGCCGATCTCCCTCGGACTGGACTGGCCGCACCGGGTGCCGGGCGCGGGCGCGCCGCTGGACTGGACCCGGGCGAGCGCCTGGACCTTCGAGCCGCTGGATTCCGCCGCCTTCCCCGCGGTGGAACTGGCCAAGCAGGTCGGGCGGGCCGGCGGCACCTATCCGGGCGTCTACAACGCCGCCAACGAGCAGGCGGTGGACGCCTTCCACGAGGGGCGGCTCGGCTTCCTCGGCATCCTCGACACGGTGGCCGCCGTGGTCGATGCGCACGCCGCCCCCGGAGAGCTCACCGTCGAGACCCTCGCGGAGGCCGAGGCGTGGGCGCGTCGCACCGCCGACGCACGCATCGCCGCCGCGTGAGACGCGGTCCGGTGCCGCTCCGGCTCCTCGACGGCCGGGTGCCGCGGTCCCGGCGGATTCCTAGCCGTCCCGGGTAGCGTGGCGGCGTGGACATCCTGCTGTACATCGCCGGCATCCTCTTCCTGCTGGTGGGACTGGGGGTCTCGATCGGCCTGCACGAGGTCGGGCATCTCGTGCCGGCCAAGCTCTTCGGCGTCCGCGTCGGGCAGTACATGATCGGCTTCGGACCGCGACTGTGGTCGAGGAGGATCGGCGAGACGGAGTACGGCATCAAGGCGCTGCCGGTCGGCGGCTTCATCTCGATGGCGGGGATGTATCCGTCCTCCGCCGACGTGCGCCCGGCCAGCGGCGTGTTTCGCACCCTCGTGCAGGACGCCCGCGATGCGAATGACGAGACCATCGGCGAGGACGGCGCCCGGGTGTTCTACCGGCTCCCGATGTGGAAGCGGATCATCGTGATGCTCGGCGGTCCCGCGATGAATCTCCTGCTCGCCATGGTGGTCTTCACCGTGGCGCTCTCCGGCATCGGCGAGCAGCAGGGCACCACCACGATCGCGTCGGTCGCCGAGTGCGTGCTCCCGGCCGGGTCCGCGCAGACGGAGTGCACCCCCGCCGACCCCGCCGCCCCGGCGGCTCAGGCGGGCCTGCGTCCCGGCGACGTCCTGCTGAGCGTCGACGGCCGGGAGGTCTCCTCCTTCGCCGAGGCGGCGGAGATCGTGCAGGGCTCACCGGGGGTGGCGCTGCCGGTGCGGGTGCTGCGCGACGGCGGGGAGACGACCCTCACCCTCACCCCGCTGCTGGCGGAGCGGCCGAGGTCCGACGAGAACGGCCAGCCGGTGCTGGATGCGAACGGCGAGCCCGTGACGGCCGCCGTGGGCTATGCCGGCATGGGGGCGCAGATCGGCTTCGTGCCGCAGCCCCTCCTCGCCGGCCCCGAGCGGGCCCTGCAGAACAGCGGAGCGGTCGCGGAAATGATCGTCGCGCTGCCCGTGCGGCTCTGGGACATCGCCGTCTCCACCGTGACCGGGACCGAACGCGACCCCAACGGTCCGCTCAGCGTCGTCGGCGTCGGCCGGCTCGCGGGCGAGGTGGCGGCGACCGACGCGCCCGTCCTCAACCGGCTGTGGGTGCTGCTGAACCTCCTCGGCGCGCTGAACATCGCCCTCTTCGTCTTCAACCTCATCCCGCTCCTGCCTCTGGACGGCGGACACGTCGTGGTCGCCCTCTGGGACGGCGTGCGCCGGACGTGGGCGCGGCTGTTCCGCCGGCCGCCGCCGGCTCCGGTCGATGCCACCCGGCTCGTGCCCCTCACGGTCGTAGTCGCGGTGATCCTCATCGGGATGGGTGCGCTGCTCCTCATCGCCGACGTCGTCAACCCGGTGCGCCTCCTCGGCTGACACCTGGCCTTCGTCCCACGGGCCGGGTGGGCCGGAGCGCTCGCCGCGTCGGTCGCCGTGCTCCCTCGTCGGCGCCGATCGCGATCACCGTCGGAGTCCTGACCGTTCTGCGTGCCCGAAATGTCGGCGGCTCGCTTGCCCCGTGCCCCGCGTCGGGAGATACTACGCAAAGCGAACTATTTTCGGAGGTGCGTCATGTCCGACACCGTCGTCGGTGAACGAGCGGAGGCCATCGAGGCCTACTGGATGCCCGGATGCAGCAGCTGCCTGCGGATGAAGGAGTTCCTGGAGAGATCCGGAAAGCCCTGGACATCCATCAATCTGGCTGAGCATCCCGACGCGGTCGAACGACTGCAGCCGTACGGCGTCGGGGCGCCGGCGGTACGCGTCGGTGACCGCGCCGTCCAGGGGCTGGACCTGGTCGGCATCGCGGAGCTCATCGGCTGGGACGAGTATGACCCGCCTGTCATGCTGTCCCCGGTCGAGCTGGATGCGAAGTTCCGGATCGTCATCGATGCGCTCGCCCGTTTCTCCGCCCAGCTCGACGATGAGGCCGTCGCCTACCGCGCTCCGGAGAACAACCGCGCGATCCGCTTCCTGATCGCGCACGCGGCCTCCATCATGCGGTACGGCGTGCGAGCCTACGATCTCGAGGCGTTCGACAACCGGGGCGCCCCGCCGCGCCCGCTGGCCGACACGGGCACGGCAGCCGAGCTGCGCGCCTACGTCGAGGAGTCCACGGAGGTGTACGCGAGGTGGTGGGACGAGTGGGGGTTCGATGACCCGTTCGACCGGGTGCTGGAGACCGCCTGGGGCCACCGCACGTTCCACGAGGTGTTCGAGCGCTGCGTCTGGCACACCGCTCAGCACGTCCGCCAGCTCCAGGAGTGGATGCGGGGCGCTCTCGGCCTGGAGCCGGATCGACCGCTCACAGCGGAGGACCTGGCCGGTCTGCCGATCCCGGACCGGATCATGCAGTAGCGGCGCGGGCCCGCGGCGTCCGGGCGACGCCGTCAGGAGTGACCGATGCGGTGGAGGAGCGGGAGCACGGCGCGCAGCTGATCGCGCTCCTCCGGAGTGAAGCCGTCGAGGACGTGCGTGAGCCATTCCTGCCGATGCTCGCGTTCGGCGACGATGACCTCGCGCCCCGACGGCGTGGTGCGCAAGATGCTCTGCCTGCCGTCGTCGGGGTCGCGACGGCGCTCGATGTAGCCGTTCCTCTCCAGAGCGGAGATCAGCCGGGTCATCGAGGACGGCTTGAGGTGCTCCGCCGCGGCCAGCTCGCTGGCGGTGAGGGGCTCCCGCGCTTCGATCGTGCCGAGCGTGACGAGCGCCGCGAGACTCAGCGATCCATCGACGCGCTGCGAGCGCAGCCGACGAGCCATCCTCATCACGGTGCCGCGCAGCGATGCGGCCAGCGAGGCACTGGAGGCAGAGGCGGTCCGGTCCACGGCGTGAGTGTAACAGGGGCGGGGGCAGGTGCGTGCGGGCGCCGCGGCTCACTCCCCGATGTGGGCGTCGACCGCCGCCAGGAGCGCACGCTTGGGGCGCGCTCCGGGGATCCGCTGCACGACCTCGCCGTCCTTCATGATCACGATCGTCGGGATCGAGGTCACTCCGAACCGCGCGGTCGTCGCCGGTTCCTCGACGGTGTTCACCCGCGTGACGGTGAGGCTGCCGGCGCGTTCCTCCGAGATCTCCCGGATCACGGGCTCGAGAGCCAGGCAGGGGGCGCACCATTCGGCCCAGAAGTCCACGAGCACGATGCCCCGGGCCCCCGCGATGGCCGCGTCGAAGGTGGCGTCGGTGAGAGTCCGCACGGTCATGCGTGGATCCCCTCGGGGAGCGGGAGGCCGGCCAGGTCGGCATTGGCCAGGGGGTGGAGGACCTCCACGCCGAGCCGCTCGCTGAGGAAGTACTGGAGCTGGCGGGTGTGCTGCGCGGTGTGCCAGACGCCGCGCTCGAGGATCTCGTGCAGTGTCACGTGCCCGAACGGCGCGCTGACGACACGATCCAGCGGGTCCTCGAAGCCCCAGTCCTGCCACCACGTCGTGAAGTCGACCTGCGTCCCGTCGATGTAGGCGACGAGCTCATCGATGGTCCCCGAGCGGCCGAGTTCGCCACCGAGCGCGAAGCGCGCAGTGAAGGCGCCGTCGTCGCCGTGGGTGTTCCCGTAGGCATACTCGTCGACCTCGGTGGCGTGCAGGAACTCCTGGATCGCGGACGCGGCGTGTGCGATCAGCTCGCGCATGCTGCGATCCCGATCCGGTGACCTGTAGTCCAGACCGGACTCGGGGAACTGTGCCGTCAGGCGGCGCAGCGCCGCGTTCACCCCCGTGAACCGAGCGACCAGCTCGGGGGCCGGCAGGATCGCTGGCGGCTCGTAGTCGAAACCGACGAGGTCGGCGATCGCCACGAGGTCCATGCCCGGAACGCCGCGGTCTCCCTTGACCACTGCCGGGGCCGAGAGGCCGAGCGCCTGGACCTGGTGATAGCGATCCGGGTGCTCGGCGAGGTTGACGGCGTCGAAATCGACGCCGTTCCTCTCGAGGAACTCCTTCATGCGAAGGCAGGAACTGCAGCCGGGCACCCAGAAGGTCGTGACCCGCGGAGATTCTGTCGTCATGCGAACAGTCTCGGCGTTCACAAAGTATTACGCAATACAAACTTTTTATCGTCGGGGTGAGCCCGTGCCACTCGAATCGAGAGACCCGCCGGGTCCTCACGCCGCCGAGGGGGAGGCCCACGCCGACTCGCCGCCGCCCCGGGCGGCCCGTGCCAGCGGGCGCAGGAGGCAGTGCGCCGCCCCGGGAGCGCCCCGCCCCGCTCCGGTCCGGTCCACGTCGAGGACGGCGCCCGGCCCCGCGCCGAAGGGGGTGTCCTACACTGGAACGCAGCGTCGGCGGGCTCCGTGTCATCGGAAAGACCCCCCGATCGATCGCACCCTCCGTTCTCGGACGGAGGCGTTCGCCCGGCGCTCCGCGCAGGTTCCGTGCCCGGGCACGGGGGTCCTTCGCATCGCCATCGGCCGGCGGTCGCCGGCCGCGCCCTGATCGAAGGAGACGCCCGTGATCGAGTTCCGCGGCGTCTCCAAGGAGTTCCCCGACGGCACGGTCGCCGTGCGGGACTTCGACCTCGTCATCCCGTCCGGGCGCACCACGGTCTTCGTGGGGTCCTCGGGATGTGGCAAGACGACGCTGCTGCGCATGATCAACCGGATGGTCGAGCCCACCCGCGGCACGATCGAGATCGACGGCCAGGACGTCGCCGCACAGGACCCGGTGCATCTGCGGCGCGGCATCGGCTATGTGATGCAGAACGCGGGGCTGATGCCGCATTTCACGGTCGTCGACAACATCGCGACCGTCCCGGTCCTGCGCGGCATCCCGCGGCGGAAGGCCCGCAGCTGGGCGCGAGAGCTGATGGACACGGTGGGCCTGGACCGGTCGATGGCCGAGCGCTACCCGAACCAGCTCTCCGGCGGTCAGGCGCAGCGCGTCGGCGTCGCCCGCGGACTCGCCGCCGATTCGGAGATCCTCCTGATGGACGAGCCCTTCGGCGCGGTCGACCCGATCGTCCGCGCCGAGCTGCAGCAGGAGCTGATCCGGCTGCAGCGCGACCTGGGCAAGACGGTCGTGTTCGTCACCCACGACATCGACGAGGCCTTCCTCCTCGGGGACCAGGTGGTGATCCTCGCCGCCGGGGCGCAGACCCTGCAGGTCGGCTCGCCCAGCCAGATCATGGAGGATCCCGCCGACGCGTTCGTCGCGACCTTCATCGGCGCGGAGAAGGGGGCGCGCGCGCTGCACCTCAAGCGCACGCCCCGCGGCACCGTGGTCGTCGATGCACAGGGGCGCACCCAGGGCGCGCTGGTGGAGAGCGCGCCGGCGGAGGGGACGCCCGAGGGGGACCGTGCGTCGCATCCCCGGGCGAGGAAGAGCGCGCTCGGCGCGTCCGGCGAGGATCTCGAGCCGGGCCCCGCCGTGACGGAGCGCCCCGCCGGGACCTCCGGCGGGGTCGGGGTGTGACGTGACCTGGATCCTGGACAACCTCGGCCTGATCGGCGAGCTCGCCCTGGTGCACCTGCGCCAGAGCCTGATCGCGATCGTCGCCGGGTTCGTCCTCTCGGTGCCGCTGGGCTGGGTCGCCTGGCGCTACGGGCTGCTGCGGGGCTGGGTGCTCACCGTCACCGGGCTCCTGTACACGATCCCGTCCTTCGCGCTGCTCATCCTCATCCCCACCGTCGCCGGCTTCAGCGTGATCAGCGAGTCGAACCTCGTCATCGCCCTGACCGTCTACGCGGTGGCGATCATGGTGCGCTCGGTCTGCGACGGGCTGGACTCCGTCGACCCCGCGGTGCGCCAGGCGGCGACCGCCGTCGGCTTCGGGGGAGCGCGACGGTTCTGGACGGTCGAGCTCCCGCTCGCGGGCCCGGTGATCCTCGCGGGCCTCCGGGTGACGGCGGTGAGCACGATCTCGCTGGCCACCGTGGGCATCCTCGTGGGCATCACCAACCTCGGCTACCTGTTCACCAACGGACTGCAGCGCCGGATCCTGGAGGAGGTGCTCGCCGGTGTCGCGGCGGTGGTGCTGATCGCCTTCGCAGTGGATCTGCTGCTGATCCTGCTCCGACGCGTCCTTCTGCCCTGGACCCGGTCGGTCGCGGCACCCGCATCGGTGCGGGGCCGCGGTGCGCGGACGGCGGAGGCGGTGGCATGAACCTCTTCCTCGACGCGCTGCGCTGGATCTTCGACCCCCAGCGGCTCGAAGGCCCCACCGCGCTGCCGACGCTCCTTCTCCAGCACCTCGCCTACACCGCTGTCGCGCTTCTCGTCGCCGCGGCGATCGCCATCCCCCTGGGCTGGCTCATCGGTCATACCGGGCGGGGGAGGGAGGTCGCGGTGGCCGCATCGGGGGCCGCGCGGGCAATCCCCTCCTTCGGGCTGCTGATCCTCCTCGTGCTCCTCTTCGGGGTCCTGCACAAGCCCGAGGCGGCCCTGGTCACCTTCGTGCTCCTGGCGATCCCGTCCCTCCTCGCCGGCGCCTACACCGGGTTCGAGGCGATCGACCGCCGCACGGTCGACGCGGCGCGGGCGATGGGGATGACCGAGTGGCAGGTGCTCTGGCGCGTCGAGGTGCCGCTCGGGCTGCCGCTGCTGGTGGGCGGGATCCGCGCCGCGACCCTGCAGGTGGTGGCGACGGTCACCATCGCCGCCTACGTCAACCTCGGCGGCCTCGGCCTGCCCCTCATCCAGGGACTCCAGCTGCGCGACTTCGCCCAGGTGCTCGGCGGGGCGATCCTCGTCGCCGCCCTCGCGCTCGTCCTGGACGGTCTCCTCGCGCTGGTGCAGGCGGCCGTCGTCCCGCACGGGGCGCGGGAACGGCGGACTTCGCGGCGTGGTGAGCGGCCGGGCGCGCCGAGCCCCCGGGCCCTCCGCCCCGGCGCCGCGTCCCCCGAGGCCCCGCGCGCCGCCGCCCCGCGCACCTCTGCTCGCCGCGCCGATGCCCCGTCCCGCCGGACCGCCGGATCCCGCTCCGGCGCGGGCACCGCCGGCCCCGTCGCCTGACCCCGCTCCCCGGACACCTCCGACCACGACGCTCCCACGAAGAGAGGACATCATGTTCACCACACGGAAGAAGAAGCTCGCCATCGCCGCCGCACTCGCGGCCGGTCTGGTGCTCGCCGGCTGCGCCACGAGCAGCCCCCTGGACACCCCGTCCGAGCCGGCCGGCGGCGGTGCGGACGGGACGATCGTCGTCGGCTCGCAGGCGTACTACTCGAACGAGATCATCGCGGAGATCTACGCGCAGGCGCTCGAGGGCGCAGGGCACGCGGTGGAGCGAACCTTCAGCATCGGTCAGCGGGACGCCTACATGCCCGAGCTGGAGGCGGGGCGCATCGACCTCTTCCCGGAGTACACCGGCAACCTGCTGCAGTGGTTCGACGAGGACACGACCGCGCGGACCACCGAGGAGGTGTTCGCGGCCCTCCCCGCGGCGCTCCCGGCGGGCCTGACCGTGCTCGACCAGGCCGGCGCCTCCGACCAGGACTCTTACACCGTCACCCGGGCCTTCGCCGACGCGCACTCGCTGACCACCATCGCGGACCTCGCGACCGTGACCGTCCCGCTCACCCTGGGCGGGCCGGCCGAGCTGGCCGAACGCCCCTACGGCCCGAAGGGCCTGAAGGAGACCTACGGCGTCGACGTCGCCTTCTCCGCGACCGGCGACACCACGGTGGAGGACCTGGTGGCCGGAACGGTGGACGTCGCCAACGTGTTCACCGCCGACCCCTTCATCCAGACGAAGGACCTCGTCGTGCTCCAGGACCCGAAGGGCCTCTTCCTCGCCTCGCACGTGGTCCCCGTCGTGAACGCCGCCGTCGCGGCGGAGATCGCCGGCACGATCAACGCCGTCAGCGCCGCGCTCACCCCGGAGGCGCTCGTGGCGATGAACGTGCAGAGCACGCAGGACAAGAGGTCCGCGGCAGACATCGCCCGCCAGTTCCTGCAGGACAACCGCCTGGGCTGAGAACCGGCCTCCGGCCGGGTGCCCGGGCCGGGGGACCCCGATGCGGGTGCGGCACTGTGCGGTGCC
>JBEBWQ010000037.1:0-13954 GCA_040392075.1 Microbacterium sp. | reverse complement strand
ACGGAGCCGCCTGCGACGGCTCCCATGCGTCGGCGAACGAGCCGAACACGGCGTAGGTGCCCTGCGGCAGCGTGTTCGGGATCGGGACGCCGCGACCGCCGACGTTCGCCTCCGGGTCGAAGCCCGTGCCCTTCACGATCAGCTCGTCACCGGTGTACACCGGCTGACCGGTGTAGGGGGTCACGCCGTCCGCGAGGAACACCTCGATCGCCGGGTCGAACTCGACCGGCGGGATCACGGCGTTCACGGTGAGGCCCAGCTCGCCGGAGGAGCCGAGGTAGGCCGCGCCGTCCGCCGGGGTGAACTCCGCGCGGAGGGTGTGCGCACCCGCCGAGAGGGTCACGTTCGACACCGTCGCGAGGCCGTCGATGACCGACACGGCCTCGTCCGTGATCCGGGCGTCGCCGTCGTACAGGTGCACGGTCCCCGCGGCGGCGGGAGCCACCGTGGCGGTGAGCGCGACGGCGGTGCCCTCGTCCACCGGGCCGGCCGGGTCGGAGGTGAGCGTCGTCGTCGTGGCGACGGCCGGGGCCGGCAGGTAGACGATGGGCGTGGTGGTCGCGTTCTGCGGCGCGGGGATGCCGTGCGCGCCGCGGGTGACGACGGAGTACCCGGCCTCGCTGTAGGCGGGGATCGGCAGGGAGATGCTGAAGGAGCCGTCCTCGGCCATCGGTGCCGTGCCGCCGAGGCCGGGCATGACACCGTCCTCGTTGCCGACTGCGATCCACACCGTCGTGCCGGGAACATCGACGCTCTCACCGTTCGCCTGCACGCCGAGGTAGATGCCGAAGTTGTTGGAGCCGGTCGGGTCGAAGCCCTCGCCGGTGACGGTGACGGTCTCGCCCGCGCGGTCCACCTGCGGGATCGACACGGTCGGCGCAGGTGCAGCCTGCGCGGGGGCGGCGACGCCGATGAGCGCCGCGGATGCGATGAGCGCCGCGGACAGCACGCTCGCGAGCGTCCGTCGGACGGGCGCTCCTGTTCTTCTCACCACGAGGATCTCCAAATCATGAGGGAGGCAAAGAGGGCACGCCGCAGTCGGGAACACGCAGCGGGTTAAGTGAAGCCTAACCTGAACAGCTCGTGAGGGCAAAGGATTGCCTGCCCATCCTCAGATGAAGCCGCCGACGGTCTCGCCTATCGAACCGGTGAGCGTCGGGGAAGCACGACGGGCCGTCCGGTGTCGACATCGGGGATCACCCGCACGGGGGTGCCGTAGACGGCGGTGATGCGCTCCTCGGTCAGCACGTCCTCCGGCGGCCCGAACGCGGCGAGACGCCCCTTCTCGATGATCGCGATGTCGTCGGCGTAGGCGGCGGCGAGCGAGAGGTCGTGCAGCACGACGATCACCGCGCGGCCGGCGGCGGCCAGGTCGCGCGCGATCCTCAGCACGTCCTCCTGGTGCCGTAGATCGAGCGCCGCGGTCGGCTCGTCCAGCATCACCACCGGGGTGTCCTGGGCGAGCACGCGTGCCAGCGATGCGCGCGCCTTCTCCCCGCCCGAGAGCGAGGGGAACGACCGGCCGAGCAGATGCCCGACGTCGGTCTGCATCACGGCCGCGGCGATCAGCCGGTCGTCGTCCTCGGCCTGCGCCGTTCCCGCCCAGGGCGCCCGCCCCATCTCCACCACCTCGGCGACGGTGAACGAGAAGGCCACCTGGTTCTGCTGCAGGAGCACCGCGCGCGTGCGGGAGAGCTCACGGGCGGTCCACTCGGAGAGGCCACGGTCGTTCAGCTCCACCCCGCCGGCGGTCGGCCGCTGCTCGCCGGTGAGGAGGCTCAGCAGCGTGGACTTGCCCGCACCGTTCGGACCGACCAGGGCGAGGACCCGGCCGTAGGCCACGTCGAGTGTCACCCCGTCGAGGATCGTCGACGCACCCACGCGGTATCCCACCTCGCGCACGCGGAAGGCCACGGGGTGCGGCAGCTCTGCGACGCTCATCCCCAGCCTCCCGCGCGGCGCCGGTTGCGGCGGATGAGCCAGTAGAAGAAGGGGCCGCCCACGAGCGAGGTGAGGATGCCGATCGGCAGGTCGGCCGAGGGGATCGCCGTCCGGGCCAGCAGGTCGGCGTACACCAGCACGGTGCCGCCGGCCAGCAACGAGACCAGCAGCAGCGGGCGGTTGGCGGGGCCGAGGATCATCCGGATGATGTGCGGCACGACGAGGCCGACGAAGGCGATGATGCCCACGAAGGCCACCCCGACGCCGGTGAGGAGCGCCACCAGCACGATCGACAGCATGCGCAGCCGCTCCACCCGCACGCCCAGATGGGCGGCGGTGCGATCGCCCAGGGCGAGCAGGTCGTACTGACGGGCGAGCAGGATGCAGCCGAGCGCGGCGAGCGCGCCCACGAGCGCCACCAGTCCCACCTCCGGCCAGCGGGAGCCGTTCATGCTGCCCAGCTGCCAGAACACGATCTGCTCGCGGGAGGCGGAGTCCCCCACGAACATCAGCAGCGCCAGCGCCGCCCCGGTGAAGGCGTTCACCGCGATGCCCGTGAGGATGAGCGTCACGGTCTCGGTCCGCCCCTGCGCGCGCGCCGTGGCGTACACGATCACCGTCGCGAGGAGCCCGCCGAGGAAGGCCGCCCCGGCGATCGCCCAGGTGCCGAGGGAGGTGAGACCCGTGGCGATGACGATGGCCGCGCCGACCGCGGCGCCCGAGGAGACGCCGACGACGCCGGGCTCGGCGAGCGGGTTGGCGAAGATCGCCTGCATCACGCCCCCCGCCACCGCGAGCAGGGCGCCGACGAGAAGGGACATCACCACCCGCGGGAAGCGGATCTGCCAGAGCGTCTGCTCCACGAGGTGATCGTCGGGCGCCCATCCGTTGGACACGCCCACCGCACGCAGCAGCGACCCCAGCACCTCGGCGGGGCTGATGGGCAGCTGTCCGATCCCGGCGGAGAGGACGACGCCGATCACCAGCAGCACGGCCGTGATGACGATGACCGCGGTGCGGCGGGGGATGCTCCCCGCGCGCGCCGGGACGGGGTCGAGCTCCACGACGCGGGAAGGCGCCGGGGCGGAGGACGCGGGACCGGCCGGCGCGGGACCGGGGGACGCCGAACCGGGGGACGCCGGGCCGTTGCTCACGAGGCGGACTCCGGCGCGTAGACCGCGCGGGCGAGCGCATCGAGCACCTCTGCCGAGCGCGGCCCGAAGGAGAGCACCTGACCGTCGGCCATGTCCACGAACCGGCGGTTCTCGCCGGCACGGGTCAGCGCGATGGCGGGCTTCGAGGCGACCAGTCCGTCCACGCCGCCGACGGACTCCAGCCCGCCGGTCATCACCAGGATGAGGTCGGGGTTGGCCGCGACGAGGGCCTCGTCGGTGAGCGGCTTCATCCCGGACCAGCCGAGCTCGCCGGCCACGTCGATCGCGCCGAGCCCCTCGATCAGCCGGTCGGCGCCGGACTCCTCGCCGAACAGGTAGTAGACGCCGGAGGCGCCGCGCAGGTACAGGAAGAGCACCCGCAGCCGGTCGGCGGGATCCGCCGGGGCCATCGCCGCGACCTGGGCACGGGTGTCGGCGACATCGGCGGCGATGCGCTCCGCGAGCAGCTCTCCCGCCTCCTCCGCGCCGAAGACGGCGGCCACGTCGCGGGCGAGCTGGGCGGCCCCCTCGAAGGAGGGCTCGTTCTGCACGAACACCACGGGGATGCCCACGTCGCGCAGCTGCTGCACCACGTCGAGCGGGCCGATCGTGCCGTCGGTGATCACCAGCGTGGGCTTCAGGGCGATCACCGACTCGGCGTTCACGGAGTGCCCGTTGCTGGTGATGACGGGGAGGTCCTCCGTGCCCGGGAAGGTGGTGGAGATGTCGCGCCCGACGAGGCTGTCGCCGAACCCCAGCCCCCACACGGTCGCGGCCAGCGAACCGGCGAGGTCCATCGCCACGACGCGCGAGGTGTCGGTGACGGTCACCTCGACCTCGCGGTCGAGGTCGTGCGAGACGAGGGTGACGGGCAGCCGCTGCGCGGGATCCCCGGTGACGGGCTCGATGCCGGCGGTGGGCAGCATCGCGGTGCTCGGCCCCTGATACGCGCGCGGATCGGCCAGCGGGGTGAGCTCGCCCAGCGGCGGGCGCTCCGCCCCCGCCGTCGCCTCGGGCGCACTGTGCCCGGGGGACGCGCAGGCGACGAGCCCCAGGCCCGCCGCGAGGACCACGGCGATCAGGGCCGCTCGGCGACGAAACCGCCCCCCTTCCCGTGCGGCGAGGCCGATCATACGGAAGCTCCGCCGCCGTCCGCGCCGCCACCGTCCGCACCGCCGGCGGCCGGTCCGTCGAGACCGGGGCCGTCGGTGTGCCGGCCGTCCGCGACGGCGCCGCCGCCGCTGCCGTCGGCGGCCGGGGACGCTCCGCCCCGCCGGCGGCGGCCGATCAGCACGCCGGCGATCACGCCGGCGACGAGGACCACGGCCCCGCCGATGACCCACGGCACCCAGTCCGGGGAGCCGCCCGAGGTCTCGTCCGGAGCGGCGGTGACCGCGTCCGACGGCTCCTCGGTCGCGGTCGGCGCGGGCGACGGCGTGGCCGTCTCCACCGGGGCGCACTCGGCGGTCACGCGGATCCCGATCGGATCGAAGGGGGTGCCGGTCTCATAGTTGGGGAAGGCCGCGAAGCCCTCCTCCGTGACGGTCGTGGGGGCGTCGGCGACCACGAGCGTGGCCGTCTCTCCGTCGGTCTCCACGGTCGCCGCGGAGAGGTCGATCGCGACGAAGGGCACGTCCTCGGCCACCTGCACCGCGTCGGTGTTGCCGGCCAGCGCGTCCTCCATCGAGACGCCCGAGAGGTCGAGACGCAGCACCGCGGCGCCCGGGCCCGTGAGCACCAGCACGGGGTCGCCCACCCGGGTGTCCAGCAGCCCGTCGTGACCGGTGAAGCGGATGCCGCCGGCGAAGGGGATCTCGCCCGTGCCCGCCTCGGGGTCCCACTCGCCGGCCTCGGCCGTGAACCCGAAGACCGGGGTCTCGTAGGTCGCCCCGTCCACCGTCTCCCAGGAGCCGTGCGCGATGGCGCTGGAGATGTACGAGCGGAAGCTCTCCTTGAAGCCCCAGTCGATGTGCGCCTCGGTGACCGTGCACGTCCCGGCGTCCACCGCCGTCGCCACCGAAGGCGCCGCCGTCGCGGCAGCGGGCACGAGCGCGCCGGCGACGGCCAGGGCGAGGACCGCCGAGGTCGCGGCCGCACGGGGGAAGGGCCGGAGAGCGCGCATGAAGGCTCCAAGGAATCGGGTGGGGCCGCACCGCCGAGGCGCGGCTAGGGAAGGCTAACCTCTTTCCAGGGTAGCCGACGCGGCGGAGCCGTGCGTGGGAGATCCGCCGTGCATTCCGGCGAGCGAACCGCCCGTCCCGGACGGCGTCCGCATCGGCGCGGGCCGTTCAGCCATCGGCCGGCGGGCGGGCGGAGCGCATGAACCGGGTGACGTCCGGGTCGACGCGGATGTCGCTGGGCCGCAGCGGCCGGGAGAGGTACAGACCCTCCAGCGAGGTGAGCCGGCTCAGCGCCACATAGGTCTGCCCGGGGGCGAAGGCTCCGGAGCCGAGATCCACCACCGCGCGGTCGTAGGTCTGCCCCTGCGCCTTGTGGATCGTGACGGCCCAGGCCAGGCGCAACGGAAACTGGGTGAACTCCGCGATCACCTCCCGGGTGAGCGTGCGTCCCTGCGGCTCGTAGGCGTAGCGGAAGCGCTCCCAGACGGCGGGCTCGACCTCCACCTCCTCGCCGTCGAGCTCCACGTGGACGCTCCCTCCCCGGATGCGCGTGACCGTGCCGATCGAGCCGTTCACCCAGCGCGGGGGCTCACCGGTGGTGCTCACGTCGTTGCGCAGGAACATGACCTGCGCGCCCTCCTTGAGCTTCAGCTCGGCCTCGGCCGGATAGTTCTGCTCGCTGCGGCCGAAGTCGCCGGCGACCTCCGCGCGCGCGGTCATCTCCCGTCCGGGGAGCGCCGCGAGATGACGCGCGTTGATCCGGTGCACGATGTCGTTGCGGCTCGCGAGGGTGATGATCGGCGGCTCGCCCGGCCGGGGATCCGGCGGCGTGCGGGCGCCGGCGCCGTTCAGCATCCCGGCGATCTCCGCGGTGACCACGCCGTGCCGGACGGCGTTGAGCATCGCCCGGAAACCGTCGTCCGCCTGGCGGTGGATCTGCATCAGCTCGCGCACGTGCAGCTGCGCACCGAAGCGGCCGATGTCGATCACCCCGTCGGCCGCCGCCTGCCCCGCCCACACCCGGGCGTCGAAGAACCAGAACGACCGGTAGTGGTCCTCGACGTAGCGACGCTCGTCGCCCCGGGGCGGCACCGGCGCCAGCTGATAGGGATCGCCGAACATCACCACCTGCACGCCGCCGAACGGCTCGGCCCGGTTGCCGCGCGCCTGACGGAGCGCGCGGTCGACGCCGTCCATGAGATCCGCGTTCACCATCGACACCTCGTCGATCACGAGCGTCTCAATGGCGTTCAGCACCCGCCGGGTGGTGTCGTTCTGCTCCAGCTGGGTGTCGGCGACGAGCCCGATGGGCAGCCGGAACAGCGAATGGATGGTCTGACCCTCGACGTTCAGCGCGGCGACGCCCGTGGGCGCGCAGACGGCGATCGTCTTCTCCGTGTGCCGCGCGAAGTGCTGCAGCAGCGTCGACTTGCCGGTGCCGGCACGCCCGGTGATGAACACGTGCTCGCGGGTGTCCTCGATGAACCGGAACAGCTCCTGCTGCTCGACGGAGAGGGCGGGGAGGGACACGGATTCACCTCGGGTGCGCGGACGGACCTCCCCATGCTACGGGTCGCGGGGGCCGGCACACATCATCGCCGCCTCCGCGCGTGGGCCCTTGCCCGCCCCCGGGGTTCTCCGAGGATCGCCCTCGTAGACTTGCGGCATGGTGCAGCCGGCGACGCCCTCCCCCCGGCGGGCCCGGCCGTCCCGCCGACGTGCGCGCCTGGGGGCGGATCTGACGGTCCTCGCGATCGTGGGCGCCTTCCTCATCGCCGCCATCGCCACCGGCGCCCTCGCCCTGCACCAGCAGTTCTACTCCCCGGCGGCGTTCGTCGGCCGCTACCTCGACCTCCTGGCCACGGGACGCGCCGCGGACGCGCTGCGCCTGCCCGGCGTCCTGATCCCGCGCACCGCCCTCAGCGAGGCGGGTCTGGAGAGCGACCCCTCGGAGGCCCTGCTGCGCCGTGCCGCGCTCGCCCCGCTCCAGGACATCGAGGTGGTCGGCACCCGGGTCCAGGACGAGGTCAGCGAGGTCACCGTGCGCTACCGCGCGAACGGCCACGAGGGGACGAGCGCGTTCCGCGTGGTCCAGGACGGCTGGATCGGCGTGGTCCCCAACTGGCGCTTCGCGCAGAGCCCCCTGGCGGTGATCGACCTCGTCGTCCGGGGCTCGGACCGCTTCGAGGTGAACGGCTTCGAGATCGATCGCCGCCAGGTCTCCCCCGCCGGGATGGAGGCCTCCCCCCTCGACCCGCTTCCGCTGCTGGTGTTCACCCCGGGCGCCTACTCCGTCACCGTGGACACCCCGATCACCGCCTCGCCGGGGGTGGTGGTGCTGGCCGACACCCCGCTCGCGCTCACCGCCGTCGACGTGCAGGCCGAGCCCACGCCCGCCTTCCTCGAGGTCGTGCAGGAGCGGGTGGAGGAGTTCCTCCTCGCCTGCGCCGCGCAGGAGGTGCTGATGCCCACGGGGTGCCCCTTCGGCATCCAGATCAGCGACCGGGTGGCGAACCCGCCCCGCTGGTCCATCGTGGAGCAGCCGACGGTGACCCTCGCCACCGGCGAGGCGGGCGACGACTGGGACATCGCCCCCGCCCGGGCGCTCGCCCGCGTGGAGGTGGAGGTGCGGTCGCTGTTCGACGGGACCCTCGAGGAGTTCGTCGAGGACGTGCCCTTCGGCGTCGGCGGGACGGTCACGATCCTGCCCGACGGCACCGCGTCGATCCGGGTGGGCGCCGCGGAGCTGGACTGACCGCCCTCCGGCCGGTTCTGCGGGCTGCGGCCTAGGAGGATCTCTCGCGCTCGGCCGCCCGCGCGTCGCGCGCCGCGATGGCCGCCAGCTGCGCGTTGTACTCGGCCAGCTCCGCATCCCCCGTGCGATCGGCGTGCCGGTCGCGGTTGCGCTGCAGGCGCTCGTCCGAACGGCTCCACTGGATGGCCACGGTCACCGCGAGGATGAGGGTGGGGATCTCCCCCACCGACCAGGCCACTCCGCCGCCGACGTACTGGTCCATCATCGGATCCGGGCCCCAGGTGCGTCCCAGCGCGCCGTACCACTCCGCGACGATCAGCCCGTTCTGCATCATGATCGCCATGCCGAAGAAGGCATGCATCGCCATCACTCCGATGAGGGTGATGAGTCGTCCGGCATACGGCAGGCGATAGGGGATCGGGTCGATGCCCACCAGGGTCAGCACGAAGAGGTACCCGGAGATCAGGAAGTGCAGCACCATCCACTCGTGGCCGATGTGGTCCTTGGTCGCCCAGCGCACGAGGTCGGTGAAGTAGAACGCCCACAGCGACACGATGAAGATCGCCGCCGCGACGAGCGGGTGCGTGACGATCCTGCTGAACGGCGAGTGCACCGCCCAGAGGATCCACTCCCGTCCGCCGCGGGTGCCGTCCTCGCGCTTGCGGACCGCCCGGAGCGCCAGGGTGACCGGGGCGCCGAACACCAGCAGCATGGGGATGGCCATCGACAGCGCCATGTGCCCCATCATGTGCACGCTGAAGAGCACCTCCTGGTACTCGTTCATCGCGCCCGAGGTGACCCAGAACAGCAGCAGCACGCCCAGCACCCACAGCACGGTGCGGTAGACCGGCCAGGCATCGCCCCGGCTCCGCAGGCGCCGCACGCCGGCGAGGTAGAAGAACAGGCCGAATCCGCAGGCCACGGCCCAGAGGATGTCGATGTTCCACGCCGTGAGCCAGCGGTCGAGCGTGAAATCCGGCGGCAGCGGCCGCTGCAGGAGGAACTCCGCGGGCGTGGAGCGGAAGACGGCCTCGGCGTTCGGCGGAGGCGTGCGTGCGAGGGCCGCCGCCGCACCCGAGGCGAGTCCCATGAGGGCGAGCTCGGCGAGGACGAGGAGCCAGAACCAGCGCGCGCCCTGGGCGAGACGCGGGATCATCCGCGCCCGGTACCAGGCGCCGAGGATCCCCATGGCCGCGAGCAGCACCGCCTTGACCAGGATGATCCCGCCGTACGGGGTCGTCCACAGCTCCTCCCAGGAGCCCAGCCCGACCGCGGAGCGGGCGATGCCGGACACCGCCAGCACCGCGAAGGCCGCCAGCGCGATCGAGGAGTACCGGCGCACCAGCGGCTCCACCGCCGTGCCGGTGCCGCGGAGCAGGACCACGAGCAGGAGCCCGCCCAGCCAGACGGATGCCGCCGCCACATGGAGCAGGATCGAGCCGACCGCCAGGGTGTGCCCGGCGAGATCCCCGGAGTGCCCCTGGGTGGAGAGCGGGATGAGGGCGGCCGCGGCGAGCACCGTGGTCAGCAGCACCGGTGTCCAGGTGCGCCAGGCGAAGAGGAGGACGGTGATGACCGCACCCATGAGCATCGTGATGAGCCAGGCCAGGCCCAGTTCGGTCTGCACGAGGAACCGGCCCAGCTGATCGCCGAACTCGCGCCCGGCGCTGAGCTGCGGGTTGAAGACGTACATGAACGTGAAGAAGCCGGTCAGCCCGGCGGTGACGGTGAACACCGCCGCGCCGGCGGAGGCGGCATCGAGCGCCCGGCCGAAGGCCTTCTCGTCGGGGCGCAGGGCGAACAGCGCGAGCACGAGCGAGCCCAGCATGACGGCGGCGCCGAGATTGTTGAGCATCCGGGCGACCGGCAGTCCCCAGCTCACCACCGGGCCGGGGTCGCTGAGCAGCGGAACCGCGCCCCCGCCGAGCACCAGCGCGAGGACGAGGGCGATGACCGCGGCGACCAGCAGGATCGCGACGCCGGCCCACCGGTACCCCGAGGATCCGGTCCCCGTCTCCGCGCGCGCACTCACCCCTCCAGCCTAGGCGGCCGCTGCTGCGAGCCCGATCGGCGTTCGGAGAGCGAACATTCTGCGATTTCGTTATTTTTCTTATTTCTTTCGTCCCGATTTGGTCAAGGAGGGGTCGGAACTTTCCCATACGTTCGGAACACCCCCCGACGACGAAGGAGCTCCCGTGGTGATGACGGACACCCCCGCACCCCGCCCCGTGTACTTCGTCTCCGATTCCACCGGCGTCACCGCCGAGACCCTCGGCAACGCCCTGCTGGCCAACTTCCCCGGCGTCTCCTTCCGCCGCCGGACGATCCCCTTCGTCGATACCGCCGCCGGCGCCGAGGCCGTGGTGCGCGCGATCGACGAGGCCGCCGCCACGGGGCCGCTCCCGATCCTCTTCCGCACCGTCAAGAGCGTCCGGGTACGCGACGTCCTCACCACCGCCCACGCCACCCACATCGACCTTCTCGGCGGTCACCTGACGGAGCTCGAGGAGACGCTGGGCACGACCGCGAGCGAGCAGCTCGGCCAGTTCCACACCGTCGGCGACAGCGAGACCTACTTCGCGCGCATGCGCGCGGTGGAATATGCGATCGAGCACGACGACGGGCAGAGCTACCGGGCGCTGGACCAGGCCGATGTCATCATCATCGCCCCCTCCCGCTGCGGAAAGACGCCGACCACGATGTACCTCGCCCTGCAGTACGGACTGCGCGTGGCCAACTACCCGATCACCGACGACGACTTCCCCACCGACGACCTGCCCCGCGCCGTGCGCCCGTTCCGGAGCCGATGCTTCGGGCTGACCACCACGCCCCTCCGGCTCAGCCAGGTCCGTCATGAGCGGCGCCCGAACTCGACCTACTCCAGCCTCGCCCAGTGCACGCTCGAGCTGCGCCGGGCCGAGGACCTCTACCGGCGCACCCGCGTCCCCTTCGTCAACTCCTCCACCAAGAGCGTCGAGGAGATGTCCGCCGTCATCATGCAATCCCTCCACCTCCGCCCCTGATCGACGGGCGGGACCTGCCGGCACCCCGGCCACCGCCCGCTCCCCGGCACGACCGAAAGGCACGACATGGCCCGCATCCTCTGGTTCGAACACCTCGGCATGGACGATCTCCCCGCCGTCGGCGGCAAGAACGCCTCCCTGGGCGAGATGATCTCGCACCTCACCGCGCTCGGCGTGCGCGTCCCCGGGGGCTTTGCGACCACGGCCGACGCCTACCGCGACTTCCTCGCCGCCGACGACCTGGCCGGGCGCATCCGGGAGCGCATCGAAGCCCTGGACATCGACGACGTCGCCGCCCTGGCCGCGGCCGGATCCGCGATCCGCTCCTGGGTCGAGACCCAGCCCTTCCCGGCCGAGCTCGAGGCCGAGCTGCGCACCGCCTACGCCCGCGCCGAGCAGCAGAACCCCGGGGCGACCTGGGCCGTGCGCTCCAGCGCCACCGCCGAGGACCTGCCGGACGCCTCCTTCGCGGGACAGCAGGAGACCTTCCTCAACGTCTCCGGGGTGGAGAACGTGCTCGCCGCCGTGCGGTCGGTCTACGCCTCCCTCTACAACGATCGCGCGATCGCCTACCGCGCCCACCACGGCTTCGACCAGACCGACGTCGCGCTCTCCGCGGGCGTGCAGCGCATGGTGCGCTCCGACCTCGCCTCCTCCGGGGTGATGTTCACGGTGGACACCGAGTCGGGCTTCGATCAGGCCGTGTTCATCACCAGCTCCTACGGCCTGGGCGAGGCCGTCGTGCAGGGGGCGGTCAACCCCGACGAGTTCTACGTCTCCAAGACCGCCCTGCGTGCCGGCCGCCCGGGCATCCTCAAGCGGTCCGTCGGCGAGAAGGCCATCGCCATGCGCTACACCGACTCCCGCGAGGCGGGTGCCAGCACCGCGTTCCTCGACGTGCCCGCCGCGGACCGCGCGCAGTTCTCGCTCTCCGACGCCGACGTGGAGCAGCTGGCCCGGCACGCCCTCGTGATCGAGGAGCACTACGGCCGGCCGATGGACATCGAGTGGGGCAAGGACGGCGTCGACGGCCAGCTGTACATCCTGCAGGCCCGCCCTGAGACCGTGGTCTCACGCACCGATGCCGGCGTGCTCAGCCGCTTCGCGCTGCACGAGCAGGGCCCCGTGGTCGTCGAGGGCCGCGCGATCGGTCAGCGCATCGGCGCGGGACCTGCCCGCGTGCTGCGCAGCGTCGAGCAGATGGCCGACTTCCAGCCCGGCGAGGTGCTCGTCGCCGACATGACCGACCCCGACTGGGAGCCGATCATGAAGCGGGCGAGCGCGATCGTCACCAACCGCGGCGGGCGCACCTGCCATGCCGCCATCATCGCGCGAGAGCTCGGCATCCCCGCCGTCGTCGGCACCGGCACCGCGACCGCCGACATCGCCGATGGCGACGAGGTCACCGTCTCCTGCGCCGAGGGCGACACCGGCTACGTGTACCGCGGCATCCTCGGCTTCGCCGAGGAGCAGACCCGCCTGGACAGCATGCCCGAGGCGCCGCTGAAGATCATGATGAACGTGGGGACCCCCGATCAGGCCTTCACCTTCTCCCGTCTTCCCCACCGCGGAGTGGGCCTGGCCCGCCTGGAGTTCATCATCAACCGGCAGATCGGCATCCACCCGCGCGCCCTGCTCGAGTTCGACACCCTGCCGGAGGACCTGCGGACGCAGGTGGCGGCCGCCACGGCCGCCTACGCCTCCCCCCGCGACTACTTCGTGCGCCGGATCGCCGAGGGGGTGTCCATGATCGCCGCAGCCTTCGCTCCGGAGCCGGTGATCGTGCGCCTCTCCGACTTCAAGTCGAACGAGTACGCGAACCTCACGGCCGGCCCGCTCTACGAGCCGCACGAGGAGAACCCCATGCTCGGCTACCGGGGCGCCTCCCGGTACATCTCGCCCGACTTCCGCGCCTGCTTCGACATGGAGTGCGAGGCGCTGAAATACGTGCGCGACGAGATGGGCCTGACCAACGTGCAGATCATGGTGCCCTTCGTCCGCACCGTCGGAGAGGCTGCCGCCGTGATCGAGCTTCTCGCCGAGAACGGCCTGCGCCGCGGCGAGAACGGCCTGAAGATCATCATGATGTGCGAGCTGCCGTCGAACGCGCTCCTGGCCGACGCGTTCCTGGAGCACTTCGACGGGTTCTCGATCGGCTCCAACGACATGACCCAGCTCGCCCTGGGCCTGGACCGCGACTCCGCGCTCGTGGCGCAGACCTTCGACGAGCGCGACCCCGCCGTCAAGGCCCTGCTGTCGATGGCGATCGCCGCCTGCCACCGCGCCGGGAAGTACGTCGGCATCTGCGGCCAGGGGCCGAGCGACCACCCGGACCTCGCCGAGTGGCTCGTGGCCGAGGGCATCGAGTCCCTCTCCCTCAACCCCGACACGGTCGTGGAGACCTGGCTGCGCCTGGCGGAGGCCTCGGCCTGACCGCCCGATGGCGAAGGGGCACGGTTCCGCGGAATCGTGCCCCTTCGCCATCCACAGCGGGGAGATCTGCGGAGTTCTCCCCGGAACGCAGGATTCCGGGGGCCTCGCTTTGCCGGCCGACTCCGCCCCTGGCACCCTCGGGCAGAACCACCGAGAATGAAAGGGTGATCACCATGACGGAGCCACAGGTCTGGACGACCATCGGGATCCTCGCCACCGCGTTCTTCGGCACCATGGCGCTGATCCCCACGATGTTCACGCGGGTCCTCCGCAGCGAGATCGCGGGGCTCCGCGGGGAGCTGAAGAGCGACATCGCCGAGCTCCGCGGCGAGCTGAAGGGCGATATCAACGGACTCCGCGTCGAGATGGTGACCGGCTTCGCCGAGACGCACCGCCGGATCGATCACCTCGACAGCGACATCGACACGCTGATGAAGAAGGAGTTCGGCCGGGGTCGTGGCGGACCGGCATCCGTCTGACCCTCCCTGGAACGCGCGAAGGCCGCCCCTCTCACAGGAGGGGCGGCCT